>NZ_JBXAYH010000287.1:0-229 GCF_056782195.1 Dellaglioa sp. CoH-55-MRSF-8 | reverse complement strand
GATAAGTACGCACGACACGCAGGCATTCGGCCAGATGTTGCTCCGGCGTGCGGGCCTCTGCCCAGCGATCCATCGGGCCGCCCGGCACACCTTCGAAAACCATGATGTCGCATAAGCCGGACAACGTCAGTGCCGGGAAGCTGAAGTACTCGCCCACGCCAGGAATCATATTGAAGCCAATGCGTGAGAACGGCGTACGCGGCGTCATACCGGTCACGTAGGCCAGTGC
>NZ_JBXAYH010000286.1:0-229 GCF_056782195.1 Dellaglioa sp. CoH-55-MRSF-8 | reverse complement strand
GCCGCGATCCGAGTAAGCGCCGTGGTTCAGCGCGTCCGAGATCACGAAGAATTCGCCTTGGTTCAGGACCTTGTGTTCCGGGTGACGGTATGCGTCCGACGTGATCGTGCAACCGTACAGGACACCGAGTTCACCGGTCAACAGGAGTTCGTGACGAGCAACCGGGTCGATCGCTTGGAAGAAGTCCGAGTTACCGATGATATCTTGGTACAGGTCCGACGCCATCAGC
>NZ_JBXAYH010000285.1:0-229 GCF_056782195.1 Dellaglioa sp. CoH-55-MRSF-8 | reverse complement strand
CATACTGTGTTGGCAGGTGCCCCTATACCGTTGCGCCACACACTCACACTGCCCTGAGCGGCAGATATCACCATCTGACCATTAGCCCCCCGCGTGATGGTGATGCCCGGGCCCGCTGTTATAGATTTCGGGACTCGGTTGAACACAACTACAGTGTCACCCGCCACAGGTGCCTGAATCAACGGTGTATCCCAATTCAGAGTTACTGAGGAACCCGAATCAATGATAC
>NZ_JBXAYH010000284.1:0-230 GCF_056782195.1 Dellaglioa sp. CoH-55-MRSF-8 | reverse complement strand
ATGTCATACACGTAGAAGCCGTAGTAGCCCTCGGGGAATCCTTCGAAGTTCGATTGAATACCCGAACCGCACAGCTCACCTTGGATTGCTACCGCGCGCTCCAGCGTCGCCAACTTTTCGAGGACCTGCTCTTCGCGCGCCGTTTTCCAGAACTGGTTGCCTTCAGTCTCCACCAGATCGAGGTTACGCGAGCACACACCAGCCACAAATTCAGGGAGGTTGCCCTCTGC
>NZ_JBXAYH010000283.1:0-230 GCF_056782195.1 Dellaglioa sp. CoH-55-MRSF-8 | reverse complement strand
CACGAGCATCATTCAGGTCCTTTGGATCGACAATACGCGGATTGCTTGCGGACATGGCCCGAAGCATAGTCTCAGCCAAATCTTTGATTTCGGGCTGGGCATCCGGGTGATTACGCAGCTCAAAGAAGTTGTCCCATTGACTCGACGTGACCACCACATTGATGTTGGTAAACGCCTCAAGCACGCGATTGGCAACCTGCTTGTGGATGTTGTACTCATTGGTCCAGCGC
>NZ_JBXAYH010000282.1:0-230 GCF_056782195.1 Dellaglioa sp. CoH-55-MRSF-8 | reverse complement strand
ATTGACCCCAACGGAAACAATGCATGGTCTACCAACTCGATCAAGGCGTCGCAGTTTGTCTTGAACCATATAACCTAATGCGAGGGTGACTATGGCAGGTAATCCGGTAAAGGCGCAGTCCCTAGCCAGACAGGTACTTACAGTTCAATCTCCCGCGTCTACTGCTCAGGCAGTAGCGCGGCAGGTTCTATTGTCGCAGTCATCAGCGGTAAAAAATCAGGCAACTGCGC
>NZ_JBXAYH010000281.1:0-230 GCF_056782195.1 Dellaglioa sp. CoH-55-MRSF-8 | reverse complement strand
CGCGTTATCGTCCCAGATCACGGATTGCGGGTACTCGTGTATGAGAGCGCGCAAGCAGATTTTCTTTCGGTAGTGCCAAGGAACTGCGCCGTTCAACCAGAAGTCGATTTGTGCGATGTCGAAGTCGTTGCCGAGCGCCATCACATACATGTGCTCGGGATCAACAATGAAGTGATCGCGCACTCGCGCATCTATCGTGGTCAACCAGTAATCGGTCAGTTCGCGCTGGA
>NZ_JBXAYH010000280.1:0-230 GCF_056782195.1 Dellaglioa sp. CoH-55-MRSF-8 | reverse complement strand
CAGCGTGATCCGGTGCGTGCCGCTGTCAAGAAGTTGAACCCCGACCAAGGTCATCGTATGTTCATGACAACGGTCGCACCGGAGAAGAACCATGTTCTCACCAACATCGCAGCCTAACCCGTGGAACGACCCGCGCGTGAAAGCCATCGAGTATTTCGAAACTGGCATGATCAAGCGCGTCGAGTTTCACCCGCCAGTCCCGGCGTCGCCACCGATCCCGATTCCGGGAC
>NZ_JBXAYH010000279.1:0-231 GCF_056782195.1 Dellaglioa sp. CoH-55-MRSF-8 | reverse complement strand
CATTTAATACGGACTACGAACGACGTAAGTGGGAATCGCTTCAAAATTCGGCCGGGGCATCGCTCACGGCCGTTGCGCAGGGCCGTGCAACAAGTGCCGATGTCCAGAAGGTGATTACCGTGCTCAACGGTATGAACAAGATGGCAGGCAATTTGTTTGCGCGTGCCGCGAGCGCTGCCGAGGTTCAGGCCAAGAAGTTTGAAGCTCAGTACGAACAGATTAAGCACGATC
>NZ_JBXAYH010000278.1:0-231 GCF_056782195.1 Dellaglioa sp. CoH-55-MRSF-8 | reverse complement strand
ACGTTCGAGCACAACGGTATTGACGACGGGCCAGATACCGGGGTAGTCTTGTGCTCTCCAGATCAACCGACTCGGTCGTCGTGTATTCCCGAGTCATTTCGTAAGGAGTGAGCATGAACATCTCTACCAAAGATTATGACCTCTACCAAGAAGAATGCGACGATAAGGTCATGGCATACCTCAAGCTCGGACGCTATCCGGGAATCACGGTGAACGTGGATCATGTGCCTG
>NZ_JBXAYH010000277.1:0-232 GCF_056782195.1 Dellaglioa sp. CoH-55-MRSF-8 | reverse complement strand
TCTACGTCGTAGGCGTTGGTGGCGGCCACCACCTCTTCCATCGTCATGTCCGCGTCGGGTCGGAAGATCGTGTAGCGACCACCCGCGTCCTTCACCTTCTTCGCCCACTTCTTGTATCGCTTCATCAACAAATCGCGCTCGTTGGTCGCCAACCGCTGTAGACGAATGTCCGTCACGTCGAAGGCCCCGACGTTGGCCATGACGCGCACCGTGGTTTCCTTCGCACTCATTT
>NZ_JBXAYH010000276.1:0-232 GCF_056782195.1 Dellaglioa sp. CoH-55-MRSF-8 | reverse complement strand
GCGCCGGCTGAGGTGGAAGGTGCGGGTGGTGACGTCGGCCGGGTCGACGTCGGCGACCATGCTGACGGTTTCCGGGCCGAGGGTGGAGAGCTCGTCGACGAAGGTGACGCACACTCCGAGCGCACCGAGAGCGATTATCCGGTCGAGGATCTGTGTGCCGAGGAAGATCGCGTCGCTCACGGTCGTCGAGGTGAAGATCTCGTTCATGATGATGATGCTGTCGCCGGTGGCC
>NZ_JBXAYH010000275.1:0-232 GCF_056782195.1 Dellaglioa sp. CoH-55-MRSF-8 | reverse complement strand
CCCCGATCTTTCGGTTTGAATACCGAATCTGTAAGGAACTCCGCTACGGTTTCCTCGTCTGCGAAGTGTGGCGTGATGATAGTGCAAACGATCGCACCAGTACTGTCATGAATGAAGAACTCAGCGAGGCCCCCTTCTCCTTCACCACGCGCGATTTGATAAACGGCCTTTACTTTTTTGCCGACCTGATACGACATAGAGAATCTCCGGGTATGAAAAGCCGTTCTTACCG
>NZ_JBXAYH010000274.1:0-232 GCF_056782195.1 Dellaglioa sp. CoH-55-MRSF-8 | reverse complement strand
CATCGATATCAACACGGGCGCGCGGCATGAATCCGGCCGCCCAGCCCGGAATGGGTGCCTTACGTTGTCGCCAATATTCGGCGTGAATTCCGGTCAGGTTCATATACACCCTTTATTTGGCGATGGCCGCCTGTCGGCTCAGTTCAATGGTCAGGGCTTCTGCCTTGTCCGCGTGCCCGCGCTCGACCAACGCGCCCACAACCAAACCCCCGAGCAGTGCCGCATGTGCGCC
>NZ_JBXAYH010000273.1:0-233 GCF_056782195.1 Dellaglioa sp. CoH-55-MRSF-8 | reverse complement strand
ACCATATCGAGGGTACCGTTGAATACGGGTACCACGAGGCCGGCATCACGTGGATTCGCGTGGCACTCGACGAGGGTGAGGCGGCACCGCGTATCACGGTTCCTGCCGCGTACCTGAGCTACGCGACGCCCAGCGTGGACTAAACTGAGGACAAGATCATGAAGAAACTGGAAATTGGGATGCCGGTGGCGATGGGCCATGACAGCAACACCCGTATCGGGACGGTTGTGGGC
>NZ_JBXAYH010000272.1:0-233 GCF_056782195.1 Dellaglioa sp. CoH-55-MRSF-8 | reverse complement strand
ATCATCGGAGCGACGAAGCCTGAGCATCTTGCAACGGCGATCCGCGCGCTCGACTTCTCGTTGACCGGCGATGAAATCAACGCGCTGGAGGCGCCCTATATCCCTCATCCAGTCGATGGGATCGTTCCGCCGCTTCCTGATGGTCCACCGACCCTTACTTTGCCACGTAACTGAAAGCGAAATACATCGACTTCGACGGTCTTCCATCAGGGAAATGGAACGTGAATCCGATC
>NZ_JBXAYH010000271.1:0-235 GCF_056782195.1 Dellaglioa sp. CoH-55-MRSF-8 | reverse complement strand
CGTTATGCGAGGGTCGCGCCATAACCACGTGCCGAAAATCCTTCAGTGCTTCCACAATCGATGGCACGATCGGGATGCTGTCGAGAGGCCTGTGCTCAGTCACCATCTCGTCGTCTTCCCATTGCATGCGTTTCTCTCTCATCAGAAAAGCTCCGCACTCAGCCCTTCATGTTTGTTGTAGCCCATTGCATACACGTCGTTCAGGATGCCGGTAAGCGACGCGAGTGGCATATAT
>NZ_JBXAYH010000270.1:0-235 GCF_056782195.1 Dellaglioa sp. CoH-55-MRSF-8 | reverse complement strand
ATTTGGGTAAGCTCGGTTCCGACGTGAGGGCTGATGATCATTGTGCCTTTGCCCGGATAGTGGAAGACCACTAGCTCTTCGGTGTTCAATAGGATTTCAACGCGATCTGCGGCACCGCGCGCTGCACCCATGTAGGCGCACACGTATCCACCGCCATTGAGCACCTGAAACGTGGACCGGAAATAGTAGCCCACCTTTTGTCCTTCGTGCAGTAGCCAGTAGCAGTCGAACATGC
>NZ_JBXAYH010000269.1:0-236 GCF_056782195.1 Dellaglioa sp. CoH-55-MRSF-8 | reverse complement strand
CGTGAACACTATGAACCCGGGTTCTGGCACATTGCTCGCGTTGGGCACGGCTGGTGTTCCGGGGTCATGGTGTCCACTACTAAATATCAGCAACTCGTCATCAGGCGGCACGAACCTTCAGCTCGTTACTAACGTCAACAGTCCGACGAGTTCCCCATACAACTTCAACATACAGTTGAACACGTACTACTGGGTTCAGCTTCTGTTCTCGTACTACAGTACGACGAGCACAGCTT
>NZ_JBXAYH010000268.1:0-237 GCF_056782195.1 Dellaglioa sp. CoH-55-MRSF-8 | reverse complement strand
GCAGACCGTGAGTCTTTCGCACCCAGTCAGCGCATAGCCGGCGGTCAGAGCTTCTCCAGAGCCGCCGGATACCATTTCTCGACCCAGTTCAGAAACGTCGCGCCCAGCGCAGCCCGGGGCGCGCGCATTACCCGTGGACGGGTCGAACCACTTCCCTCTTGACGCCTACCCGAACGCCGCTTATGGTTTACAGAACCGGTTCACAGAACCGGTTCTGTCCCCGCCCACATCCCGAAC
>NZ_JBXAYH010000267.1:0-237 GCF_056782195.1 Dellaglioa sp. CoH-55-MRSF-8 | reverse complement strand
CAGTTGAACAAACTTCGTGCACGCGCCATGCTGGGCGCCACAGCGCTGCTCACCGTTGCGGGAGGGGTGGTAGCGACGTCGGTTCCGGCGAGCGCGGCCACCTTCACTCAGCACGTCGGCGTGCTCTACACCAACAGGATCTATCACTACGCGGATTCGTTCGGAACGATCCAGCATTGGGTGGTCGCGCAGGGCAACAAGATCTACGCGCCCAAGGCGAGTCCGGGTGTCTGGTCC
>NZ_JBXAYH010000266.1:0-237 GCF_056782195.1 Dellaglioa sp. CoH-55-MRSF-8 | reverse complement strand
AACACATACGCGGTGCAAACGCAGAGCTTGACATTATGGATTGGATGATAAAGTCCAGTCACAAGATCGCTAAGGCGTGGATGGCTCGGTTCAAGGCCACGGATAAAAACGGAGTTCCGCAACCCGGCGTCATGATCGTGAACAACAAATATGTGGATTATCCACTTCAGCGGGAAGTATTTCAGTCTCTGAACGTGGGTAAAGTGGAAGGTCGCAACGAATTCATGCACTCTAATG
>NZ_JBXAYH010000265.1:0-238 GCF_056782195.1 Dellaglioa sp. CoH-55-MRSF-8 | reverse complement strand
CGCATGACGTGCTGCATGATCATGACCGAGTTCCGTGCGGTCTTGGATACACAGGGCGGTCGGTTCGCGGTCAGTGAGGGAGACGCACTGCCGTTCACGGCGCATGTCTGGGCCGACGAGATTTACATGGACGCGCCGACCGTGAGCGCCCGGCTACCCCTCAACTACTGCCCCGGATGTGGGGAGCGGCTGTGGACCAATGTACCCGGATAGACCTCAACTTTTTCCATTATATTTC
>NZ_JBXAYH010000264.1:0-238 GCF_056782195.1 Dellaglioa sp. CoH-55-MRSF-8 | reverse complement strand
GCTGGGGTTTGGTGACAAGTTTGTAGAAGTCGTGATGGACGGTTCGTCCAAGCACGGCTACTTCGGGTCGTCATCGCTGTCCTCGATCTTGAACAACTCGAAAATTGAGGAAGGCCAACCCGGCATTCTCCTGCTCGATGAGATGCAGCGTTTTCGCACCATCGACGACGCTGGTAACGAGGTCAAGGTCGAGCGCTACCAAGATGTGTGGACGCTGCTCTCGGACGGCGAATTCTCC
>NZ_JBXAYH010000263.1:0-238 GCF_056782195.1 Dellaglioa sp. CoH-55-MRSF-8 | reverse complement strand
CCGCAATCGCGACCCGCGTTACCGGATGGCCGGATGCACCCCGCGCAGAACTCGCGATCTCGGCTTCGGAAGTCGGCAAGGCAGCAAAGCGCAGCTTCAAGCAATCGGACAAGGTGTCGCTTTTTAGCAACGCCTAACAAAAACTGAAAATAACGCTTTGCGGTTCTCGTGGATTATGGCATAATGCCTCGCATCGGGAATTCGCAAAGCGCAATTTCAGATACGTAGTAAATAGGAA
>NZ_JBXAYH010000262.1:0-239 GCF_056782195.1 Dellaglioa sp. CoH-55-MRSF-8 | reverse complement strand
GACCTGGTCGGGCGCGGGTACACGATCCTCGACAGCGACCCTGGCTACCACGAGACGGAGTACACACGCATCAGCGAACTCCTCACAGCCGACGACCAGCGTGTCACCGTCGAGAACATCGAGAACATCGACGGCCGCGCCGCGCATGTTCGCGTCCACGCGGACAACGACGCGAACGTCATCTACTTCATCCGGGACGCCAAGATGGCAGGTTTCCACACATACGGAGGCAGCCAGTC
>NZ_JBXAYH010000261.1:0-239 GCF_056782195.1 Dellaglioa sp. CoH-55-MRSF-8 | reverse complement strand
GTCAAAGCAGTCGTCCTGGTAGAGCTTCGCCTTACCGATGGTCAGGGCCTTCCCTTCGGCTTTGGTGTGGTGTTCAAGGAGTGTTGAGCTCTGCAAGCGGTAACGTCCACGACCTACACGCTCAAACGTCTCGGGCGTATTGAGGCTGAGGTATGACCTGACCGATGAGGTCGGCACGGTTCCAACCGTTCTGGTTACCGCCGCAATAATCTCGCTTGTTGATGCGTCCCCCCCGACCA
>NZ_JBXAYH010000260.1:0-239 GCF_056782195.1 Dellaglioa sp. CoH-55-MRSF-8 | reverse complement strand
CACGCGACGTATACCAGATTGCCTTGTCCAAGTCTTGCGCGGCCTTTCCCTTCTCACCACGACGCGCCACATACTTCACGGCGTTGCCAGTGTTGAACGGCATCAGCTCCACAAGATCAATTATCTCGATTCCAGACGGATGGGAGTTGTAGTGTGTCGGGTGATTAACGTGTTCGTAGTCCGGATGATTTACATCGACCTTCTTCACAGCTTCGTTAGCGGTACTTACGGAATCATCA
>NZ_JBXAYH010000259.1:0-239 GCF_056782195.1 Dellaglioa sp. CoH-55-MRSF-8 | reverse complement strand
CCAAATCCGGCAACTTGAGGAACTGGCCGTCAACATCGACGCGACCCTGAATTCGAAGGGCAAACTCGATGTGGGAACGCTTCTGGAGGATACGGCACTGCGCCTGTCGAGCGCGCGTGCCACAAAGAGCACGAAAGACGCGTTCACCCACTTCGGGATGAACAACAATGCGACGGCACTGGTCCGCGACATCCTGTACGCCGAGTCCGGTGACGACATCATACCGACCGGCATTCCCG
>NZ_JBXAYH010000258.1:0-239 GCF_056782195.1 Dellaglioa sp. CoH-55-MRSF-8 | reverse complement strand
ATTTAATAACAATCGATCAAAGGAGAATCGGATGGAAGCGCCATATCGTCTTCTGACGGATATTCGCGACACAGAGTGGTTGCCGAGTATCATCAGTGACCCGAATTACTGGGGGAAGGTGTGTGCCGGATGTCTCATCATGGCAGAGGACACCGGCCGGTTCCTGATGCCACTGCGTAGTCCCGGCGTCACGAATCCTGATTGTTGGGGTACGTGGGGCGGTGCTGTAGACCATGGAG
>NZ_JBXAYH010000257.1:0-240 GCF_056782195.1 Dellaglioa sp. CoH-55-MRSF-8 | reverse complement strand
GCGATGCACACCAGCGTCCAAGCGGATCAACTGATCGGTGAGTCAAGGACTATTGGGCCCCATGAGATGAAAAATGATTGGCAGTTGGATCATAAGTCCGAGCTGACCGTCAACGGTGCTCGCGCCGGAAATATCCTGGCCAACGACTCGACGCTGAATGTCAATACCGGCAGCCGGATCGAAGATATCCGTGCGACGCAGGGCTCCACCGTCAACGTTGACGGCGCCACTGTTGAATCC
>NZ_JBXAYH010000256.1:0-240 GCF_056782195.1 Dellaglioa sp. CoH-55-MRSF-8 | reverse complement strand
ATGCAGGATGGGGATGTTGTGGAGTTCAGATTTAATGTGTAGCTGACCAGGGGTTTTCCGTTAGATTCGATTGCTGCGGGCGAGGGGGCGCCCGCACTGCGATCGGATCATGGTCGATCGATGTTGACCGGTTCGGGCTCCTGCGCAGCCGTCGTGCTCCTCCAGTGGGACTCCAGCGTCCACACCACCGCGCCGGCGACTCCGGCGAAGCCTGCGAGGAGCAACCCGATCGCCGCTAGG
>NZ_JBXAYH010000255.1:0-240 GCF_056782195.1 Dellaglioa sp. CoH-55-MRSF-8 | reverse complement strand
GTGTCAGGTGCCTTGTACACGGCGCTCAAACCTTGGATCAAAACCAAAAAGGTTGCTGGCAAGCAGGTTCCGGTGTTCCGGGAAGCTGACCTGAAAGAAGGTCTGGTAGGTCTCGTGAACATGTACCTGAGCAAAGCCACGTTCACGTCTCAGGACAAGGCGAAGCTCTCGGACGATCGCGCCGGGCCCGAGTTCGAGGCCATGCTCGTGGCCGAAGCCACCAAGTTCTTCAATGGGAAC
>NZ_JBXAYH010000254.1:0-241 GCF_056782195.1 Dellaglioa sp. CoH-55-MRSF-8 | reverse complement strand
CGTGAATCTCATCGACTTCGGGAACAACGGGCTTCTGCCCCTGAAGAACCTGCCGAATGTCGCCGATATCGTCACGCTCGAAGAAGTCGAGAAGCTCGGCAAGATGCTGGACGCGATCGCGGTTTTGCTGGCGGCTCGCAAACAGCAGTTCAAAGAGGCCGGGGTCGCGAACCTCGAGCAGTACGCGGCGAAGACGAACCAGGTTCTTCCGATCGTGGTGAACGTGCTCGACGGCTTCGAC
>NZ_JBXAYH010000253.1:0-241 GCF_056782195.1 Dellaglioa sp. CoH-55-MRSF-8 | reverse complement strand
AAATGCGCAAGTGGACTGATGCAGAGCTGGCGCGTGCCGCTGAGTTCGATTCCGTGATGCGTGGGCTCACAGGTCCGCAGATCGGTCGCGGTGTCACGGAGTACCTGATTCCCGGCGTCAATTACAAGCAGATGTCGAAGGCCCGTCTTCGCGACGAGTGGGCCACGCGCCAACCCACGCTCAACAAGAAGCGACTCAGCGACTTCACGCTCGCCCAGATCGGGAAGCCGCCGTGCTGTAT
>NZ_JBXAYH010000252.1:0-241 GCF_056782195.1 Dellaglioa sp. CoH-55-MRSF-8 | reverse complement strand
CCAACTCAACTACGCCAAAACCCGTCATCGTCGTGATCATTGCTGCTCTCCAAGTTGCGCCCACTGGCGCTCAAAATTGCGGTACCGCGCGTCACGTGACGTGTCGATGCCCCACATATTAATCATGATGGTAACAGCCAGCCGATTTGCCTGTTCGTGACCCATCGATCTGCGCAGCGTTGACGCGTATTGGCAGTGCCACGACCACGCGTATTCCGGGTCCGCGTGCATAGTACTAGCC
>NZ_JBXAYH010000251.1:0-241 GCF_056782195.1 Dellaglioa sp. CoH-55-MRSF-8 | reverse complement strand
TCCACCACCACTGCCGCCGGTGTGGGCATCGTCCAAGCGGTGGCCAGGCTTCCCTGGCTGCTGGTGGCACTACCGGCCGGCCACGCGGTCGACCGCCATGGGTACGCGCGACTGCTTCGGTTCTCCCTGCTGGTCAAAGTCCTCGGCTGCGTGTTCTTGATCGTCGCCACCCTGGTCCACTCGTTGCCGCTGCTGGCTGTCGCAGCGTTCGCCGTGGTCGCCGGTGAGGTGTCCTACGACA
>NZ_JBXAYH010000250.1:0-241 GCF_056782195.1 Dellaglioa sp. CoH-55-MRSF-8 | reverse complement strand
CCTGTGGCTCACGAACACGAGCCTGAAGCCGAAAACGCAGATCAAGCACCCGCCGCAAGTCGTGTACGTCGATATCTCGGGTAACGTACTCAATCGTACGGCCGAGGACTTTTTCCAGCTTTACTCGTTCCACAGCGTGGACGGTGAGCTGGAACGACGCCTTGAGGCTCTAATTCAATTCAACGCTGCGGATTTGGCTCACGTTCAAGACCCGGAGGACGATCCGGTCGATGGTTCCGAG
>NZ_JBXAYH010000249.1:0-242 GCF_056782195.1 Dellaglioa sp. CoH-55-MRSF-8 | reverse complement strand
AGCGTAAGCTATACGCCGCAGAACTCACGAAGCTCGGAAAGGTCCGAGCCGCCTATGATGAGCTGCGCGCGCAGGTTGAACGCGACAGAGAGGGGCTCGTACCGCGCGATGAGCTGATGAAGCTTAAAGAACGCGTCACCAAGATCAAGGCACGGTTGAGCAAGCTTCAGCGTTCGTTCACGGATGCGCAGGAAATCACGCGGCTTGTCGCCTTCTCCGAGTCAATGGGCGATCAAGTCAAA
>NZ_JBXAYH010000248.1:0-243 GCF_056782195.1 Dellaglioa sp. CoH-55-MRSF-8 | reverse complement strand
CACTAACCTCGACGCGCTCTACAAGACGTGCCGCGCGGCCGACGCGATCGAGATCCTCTTTGGCCCCGACCTCACGCGCCGACGACCGGACCTGCTACCGCTGCGGGCACACCTCCTTAGGTCTCGACCCCAGTACATCCTGTTGATGACTAGGACTCGCGACGTTTGGGGCGAGTTCGATCGGGTGATTGCGCTGCCGGCACCGCTCAGCCACGACAGTATCGACACACTTGGCACCACGGC
>NZ_JBXAYH010000247.1:0-243 GCF_056782195.1 Dellaglioa sp. CoH-55-MRSF-8 | reverse complement strand
ACATCGTCGCCCACATCGACGAAGGGCTTGCAGGCTACCGGCAGGGCACCCGCACCAACCGGCGGTCGCAGCTGCTGCGGGTCGCCGAAGCCCTGCTCCACCCGTCACTCGCACCGCGCGCCCTCCCCGCCATGCGGGCATCCGACCCAACCACGCCGTACAGCGACGACGAAGTTGTCCTGCTTCGCGAATGGGCGAAGGCAGAGAAGAAGACCCACAGCCGTGACGACGCACTCGTCCTCC
>NZ_JBXAYH010000246.1:0-243 GCF_056782195.1 Dellaglioa sp. CoH-55-MRSF-8 | reverse complement strand
AAGTACCAGCAGGCAGAGTACCGACCGTCGAGCTACTAGTTGCAGAAGGTTGAGCTGGTGCCGTGAGGGTCGCGCTAGAAATCAAGATTGCAGTGTTGTTGCCGTATGAGCCTTGGCCCATAGACGGGTAGAACAGAGCTATTGCGGTGGTAGCACCGCTGCCAACTTGTTGGAGCAGCGTCGGCCAATCAGGTTTCGTTGGGTCTACGACGCCAGCCGGAATAGGAGCCAGATGCGTAGTGC
>NZ_JBXAYH010000245.1:0-244 GCF_056782195.1 Dellaglioa sp. CoH-55-MRSF-8 | reverse complement strand
CGTATTCGAAATACGACTCATCGTCGGGGCCAATCGCGGCTTCTGCCTGTGCCCGCATGTCAACCGCTTCGTCCGTGGTGCCCGGATAACACGATTCTGGAACCTCAGGCCATTCTTTGCGACACACGTCGAACCGGCCCTCCAGCCAACAATCCATAAACTGGATGGGGTCTTCACACGGATTCTCGACGCACCAGCGCATTACCTCAATCCACGGTTTACTCATGCTGCCTCCTTAAATGTC
>NZ_JBXAYH010000244.1:0-244 GCF_056782195.1 Dellaglioa sp. CoH-55-MRSF-8 | reverse complement strand
GAGCACTTCACGGTGAATGCATGGGGCCGCGATAATGAGGCCCGCGCTTTCTCGAACATGATCGACCAGTTCGGCGGTGAGGGGCGTGTGTACGCATGTGTCTCGGATGCCTACGACATCTACAATGCCGTGGACAACATCTGGGGCAAGCAGTTGAAGGATAAGGTCTTGTCGAAGGGTGGGCGCGTTGTGATTCGCCCTGACTCCGGCGATCCGGTATCCGTGGTGCTGTACTGTGTAAAGT
>NZ_JBXAYH010000243.1:0-245 GCF_056782195.1 Dellaglioa sp. CoH-55-MRSF-8 | reverse complement strand
CGTCGGGTCACGATTCGATCGCCGCGGTGGGCCTGGAGACCGTCGCGTAGGGCGACGCTCTGGCGTCCGGTGACGGCTCCCTCGCTGATGCGGAACGCCTGCGCGCGGGCGTTCAGGTCCGCGAAGGTGGTGTTGTGCTGGGCGAGCATGACGGAGGTCTTGCCGGCGTTGGTGTCGGCCTGCCAGGCGGCGAACACCTGCCCGGTCATGCGGTCGACGTCGCCGCCGACGACGCGGCCCTGCTC
>NZ_JBXAYH010000242.1:0-247 GCF_056782195.1 Dellaglioa sp. CoH-55-MRSF-8 | reverse complement strand
CGGGCAGCATCGTTTCCGTCGTGCCATTCGTACGCCAGACCGGGGCATTGCGCCAGTACAGCGTGATCTCGTCGCTCTGCGTGTACCCCAGATCAGCCTGAAATTCGTCAACAAGTGCCTTCGTCGTATCGATCATGCACTGCATGAATCGCTTGTCGTACGGACGATCCAGACCGCGCGTGAACGTGTGGAACGCACGGCCGTCGAGCCGCGCCAGAATAGGAAGGCCGGGCATCATGGAGCGCCC
>NZ_JBXAYH010000241.1:0-247 GCF_056782195.1 Dellaglioa sp. CoH-55-MRSF-8 | reverse complement strand
CGTATCCGTAGCAGACTGCCAGTTAGGCTCAGCGCCCGATGGCGTCCACTGAGTGAGCGATCGGTTACCTGTGGCGTTCACTGCGTAAATACGACGTGCTGATATAGCAGGCTCAGTTTCAGGAGTCGGCCACACACCCGCGCCAAGGGGCCACGTAGGGTCCGCACCGGATACGATCTGAATCACCAAGTCGTCGATGAAGTAACTGACGAAGTTCGAGGCAAAGAACTTGAGGCGGTTAGCAATC
>NZ_JBXAYH010000240.1:0-247 GCF_056782195.1 Dellaglioa sp. CoH-55-MRSF-8 | reverse complement strand
CATTACGGTTGGTGATGTTCCGCACGATAAGGGCGAAACGAGCCCGGGCAATCCGAGCGGCACGGAATTCGAAAAGCCCGCTGGCATGAACCCGGCTGAGCCTCTGGTCGAACCGACTCGCGAAATCGAAGACGCGCCGAATATGAGCGCCGAAATTCCGGCTGCGGCTCCGGATACCGTTGACGAATTCGACGACGCGGTTGATGAGCCCGGCGTCACGATTCCGGACCCAGACGAAGTTCCGGAC
>NZ_JBXAYH010000239.1:0-249 GCF_056782195.1 Dellaglioa sp. CoH-55-MRSF-8 | reverse complement strand
GCCTAATGGTCACGGCCAGCGAGGGTAAGTGGGAGGACATGACTCCTGCTGAGCGCAAACGCTACAACGAAAAACACACGAATAACCCTCATGCAGATACGTATGATCCGAAGGATGAGTGGTGGGAGTTTATGACTCCGGAGATGCGGCAGCGCTACATCCGTGAGCATCCGAATAGCAAATACGCTAAGGAGTACGGACCGGGCGCAAGCGGTACTGGCGTTCGAGAACGGAATGCACATGCCCCAA
>NZ_JBXAYH010000238.1:0-250 GCF_056782195.1 Dellaglioa sp. CoH-55-MRSF-8 | reverse complement strand
ACAATGGTCGCGTATTCGTTCATAGTCATGTCCTCATCAACGTCGTCTGCCAACCTTGTTCCAAACATGCATCGTCCGGACTCCCGATGTTTCCACATGCAACCGCGTCCGGCGCGCAGAGGGCAAATGGCTGTGATCAACTGCTTTTCGATGATGCCGCAGTAAGTGCCGGATTCTTGTTCTTGTTCCATAATTCGTAAGTACTGCTCATCAAATGCACATGTACAAAAAAGCCCGGAACTTTCGTTCT
>NZ_JBXAYH010000237.1:0-250 GCF_056782195.1 Dellaglioa sp. CoH-55-MRSF-8 | reverse complement strand
TTTTGAAACTGGGAAACGAATTGATCAACGTCGGCTGTCAAGTCCGCCAGAACGAGCTTATTAGTATCTGCCATGTTGAACCTTATGATTGGTTGGCGGTGACGGAAAATGCTGCAACCAGCGGACCTGATTGAGTATCAAGGTTTAGGTTCAGGTTGTAAGCAATCCGAATCTGATAGCCGGGCAGCGACATGTCGGGCTTGACCCATGTGTTGCTCATGTCGAGCTGAATGCGGGGTTCCCAGCGGGC
>NZ_JBXAYH010000236.1:0-251 GCF_056782195.1 Dellaglioa sp. CoH-55-MRSF-8 | reverse complement strand
GGGCCTGTTTGCCGAGTGAGCTGGTGGTGGGCGTTTCCAGCTGGAACTGCGTGCAGCGCTTCAGGATCGCGCGGCCGACAGTAGAGGACTGGAATTTTTCCGGCTCCATCGAACAGATGATCCACGTCGTATCCTTGGATGGTTCCTCCAGAGGCTTGAGCACGGCCTGTGCGGCCTGTGCGTTCGACAGCCATTGCTGCGCCTCGTCGATGACGATGAATCGGCGCTTGCTCATGGCCCGGAATTTCGAC
>NZ_JBXAYH010000235.1:0-251 GCF_056782195.1 Dellaglioa sp. CoH-55-MRSF-8 | reverse complement strand
GGACAAAGCCGGGGTCTGTTCTTCTTGATCGCTGGTCAACAGCATCCGCTGCTCGTCGAAACGCGTTTGCGAAGTTTCCAGAAGTTGGACCAACAGTACATCCCAATTGCGGAGTGCAGTAAGGTCCAGCGTCTCTTCGTTAAGCTCGCCCAGATATGCAATCTCGCGCAGACTCGTCAGCTCATTTTTAAGTGCCCTGAGAGCCTTGGCTGTACCCTGGGGAACACCATCGTTACGAAGGGATTTAACGA
>NZ_JBXAYH010000234.1:0-252 GCF_056782195.1 Dellaglioa sp. CoH-55-MRSF-8 | reverse complement strand
TCCTTGAAACTACCTTTGCGCATGATCTTCTTACCTTCAGGCACACTTCCTACCGTATTAACGCAGTGTCCGCACTGGCCTTTATTGTCGGTGACACGAGATGCCGGCATCTCCGACTCAACCCTACAAGTGCCGCCTATGAAACTCAGAGGCGTGGCTACGCCACTATAGTCAGTATCGCTGAATGTAGGGGTATGGCCTGCCGCGTAGAAGCGTGCACGCGCTTCTTCAACACTGACACGTTGCTTGCAG
>NZ_JBXAYH010000233.1:0-252 GCF_056782195.1 Dellaglioa sp. CoH-55-MRSF-8 | reverse complement strand
CCGAGTTCGGGAGGCAATTCTTCAGAGTACTGAATAACTCGGTTGTGGATCTCATCGTTATCGTGCGGAAGACTCTTCTCTTCTGAAATAGACTTCGATGCGTTGACTTCTTCAGCAAAACTTTGCGTCGGAGAATAGAAAAAACGCGAACGACGCACTGGTGGCGGGTTCGCGCTATCCTCAGATACAGGATCATGACCCTGCATCCGCATCATGGTCTCCACATGCGACATTGCCGTGCCGCCACTTCCG
>NZ_JBXAYH010000232.1:0-252 GCF_056782195.1 Dellaglioa sp. CoH-55-MRSF-8 | reverse complement strand
GATGCTGGCTCCGGACGCGATCATTTCAGGAACCCCGCCAGCAGCTTCATCGCCTTGTCGAGCTTGGAGCCTTCGCGGTGACGAGTTGTCGCAGCTACGTGCTGCATGACAAGATGAAGCGCGTCCAACTGCTCACGAGTGAACCCTAGCTTGAACTGTTTCGACTCGGCGGCCACCGCACGGTCGAGCTGGCGCGATGCTTTCATGCGGTTCTGCTCGTCCAGATGTCCCTGATACAGCACGGCGGCTTCC
>NZ_JBXAYH010000231.1:0-253 GCF_056782195.1 Dellaglioa sp. CoH-55-MRSF-8 | reverse complement strand
GGAGGAGGGAAAGAGAGAAGGGGAAAGGAAGAGAGGAGAGGAGAAGAAAGAAGAAAAAAGGGAAAGGAGAGGGAGGGGGAGGAGAGGAGAGGGAAAAAGGGGAGGGGAAGAAGAGAGAAAAAGGGGAAGGAGGGGAGGGAAAGGGGAAAAAAGGAGGGAGGAAAAGGAGGAAAAGGAAAGAAGAAGGAGGAGAGGAGGGGAGGAAGGAAGGAAGAAAGAAAAGGAAAGGAGGAGGGAAGAGGGAATTTACAAT
>NZ_JBXAYH010000230.1:0-255 GCF_056782195.1 Dellaglioa sp. CoH-55-MRSF-8 | reverse complement strand
CCATGGCCTTCGCGATGAGTGGGGACGTGAACTAGGAAGTCACCATTTCCGCTACATCAGTGCATGGCGCGTGCGCCAAGGTCGGGAGCGTGTGGAAAACGGGCTTTACGTAGTGGAGTTGAGTCCCAGTGCCTTGGCACTCGTGCTGCCGTATTTGAGAAATATGGAGGAAGAAGTATGGCTGATGCAGTGGATGACGAAGAATATCGGTGCCACGGGTGCAAAAAGCTCATCCGCGATGGTGAAGGCCGCTAC
>NZ_JBXAYH010000229.1:0-256 GCF_056782195.1 Dellaglioa sp. CoH-55-MRSF-8 | reverse complement strand
ATTCACCGGTTGCCGGATTGATGACTTCAATATGCGCACCGCTCTCCGCGCCGGTCCATTTTCCATCTAGCAGACATTCTGTCTTCAGCAGATCTGCATCCTTCAGTTTAATCATGGGATTGGAAAAAATAGTGAATGTTATTAGTACACCGACGAGGTTTTAACCTCTCCGGATGATTCATGCTTGTCGAAGTAAGCGGCCAGTTCCCGGGCCGCGCGGGCTAGAAGCGCAGTGTCCACACAAACAGCCGCAAAC
>NZ_JBXAYH010000228.1:0-256 GCF_056782195.1 Dellaglioa sp. CoH-55-MRSF-8 | reverse complement strand
ACACCAAATTTGTCGAAAACCTGACGTACACGACCCCCGAGCGGTTGGTCGCTGTGTGGCCCTCATGATTCACAATGGATCAGTCGGATTCCAGCAAGGCGTACGCTCCAAATTACACAAATAACCCGCAGAAGCTTGCGAATCTGGTGTACGCATCGCGCATGGGTAATGGAGATGTCGCATCTGGTGATGGTTGGACGTTCCGAGGGCGCGGTGCCTTTCATCTGACAGGCCGCGCAAATTACAGTGCGTACAG
>NZ_JBXAYH010000227.1:0-257 GCF_056782195.1 Dellaglioa sp. CoH-55-MRSF-8 | reverse complement strand
ACGGTACTGCCTGAGGCCCATGCGAAAGGCCATGTTCGTTTGGCGTGCCCAGCCGGGCCTGCGCTGGGAATGCGGGCGACGCCCCGCCCGCATCGCCCCCGCGAGTAGCAGCGCACTGACGAGCAGAGACGCGGCAACCCACACCCACGCGAGACCGAGGTCCCCGAGCAGTCCGCTGTGCCCGGAGGGGAGATCGACCATCCAGAGGGTGATGAAATGGGTCGGCATCCACCGGGTGAGCTCGACCCGGCTAGGTG
>NZ_JBXAYH010000226.1:0-257 GCF_056782195.1 Dellaglioa sp. CoH-55-MRSF-8 | reverse complement strand
CGTCACCGACTGCGGTCATGATGCTTGGGTTAATGATCCACAGGTCGGCCGACCCTTGATACACCATTGCCGCGTTGTTGTTTGCCCAGTACTTCCAGATCACTGTGTATGGTTCGAGTGATACTGTAAACGACGCGGTGGGTACTACACCCGAAAACACATAGCCGTTGGACGTGCGCTCAAATTCCGTGATCGGGGTCTGCGCTGCTACCTGTTGAGAGCCATACCCGATTTCTAGAGTAACGTTGTCGTACGGC
>NZ_JBXAYH010000225.1:0-257 GCF_056782195.1 Dellaglioa sp. CoH-55-MRSF-8 | reverse complement strand
GCTGTGGCCAATGACGCCGAATTGCTTTGCGAGGTACGAGCGCAGATGTGCGAAGTCCGCAGCGATCATGTGTTCGACGTTGCTAACTTCGTAGCCAGCTTCGCGCATCGCTTCCTTCAGGATCGCGTAGTTGAAAATAGCCATAAATTTCTCCTGATTCAGAATAGAAAAACGGCGGTCGAGTTTCCCCGGCCGCCGTCATTAAATTGCTGATCGTGGGATCAGCTCAGTACTCGTACTTTCAACTTCTTCATGTC
>NZ_JBXAYH010000224.1:0-258 GCF_056782195.1 Dellaglioa sp. CoH-55-MRSF-8 | reverse complement strand
AACGTCGGCGGCGACTCTGACGCCAACGCCTTCAACACCGTCGTCCGCGAGATCCCAAGCTGTCTCGCGATCTGCGCCTTCGGCACTCCCTCCGCCAGATGCAACTGCCGAATCAAGGCCCAATGCTCCAAGGAGATCACCCGTCCAATCGTGGAGTAGGTGTCCAGATCTCAAAGAGCGAATGTGTTCAGTTCCTCACGAGCGCTGACACCTGGGCTTGAACATCTTTCGACTGACTCGACTCGGGTAGCTCGTACC
>NZ_JBXAYH010000223.1:0-260 GCF_056782195.1 Dellaglioa sp. CoH-55-MRSF-8 | reverse complement strand
AGTTGGAAAACTGCCCGTTAGATCGCAATGCGATATAGAACTCCAGTCGCTTCGAGCCTGGGGCATTCGCCATCGAAAACGATCGCTCAAAGGCTCCACCTTTGGGTGCGATGTTGACGTACTGACCTGGCAGGAACGAGACCACCTCCTCCGTCAGCAACGTCAAGCAAATCGTGTCCTCGGCTACCGGTTTCATGCTTTCAACAATTGCCAGGCATCCGGGCGCGGAAGCGGCAAGCGCGTCATCACCGGAGTAAGGC
>NZ_JBXAYH010000222.1:0-260 GCF_056782195.1 Dellaglioa sp. CoH-55-MRSF-8 | reverse complement strand
GAAGGGGGTAGTCGGCGAGATCGACGAGTTCGTAGATCGCCTCGCGATCCGCCGACTGCTCCATCACCCACCGGGCCACTCCGGCTCCGTTGCGACCGGGGCGGGTGCTGCCGAGAATCACGGCGATCTTGATGTCAGGCATGGTCTTTCTCCTCTTCGGTTTCGGCCGACACGCTGCGGTCGGACATCTCGACGCCGAAATGACCGGGATGGCCTCCCCGCCCCGCCATCGAGATCACCCGGTCCGGTCGGACCACCAC
>NZ_JBXAYH010000221.1:0-260 GCF_056782195.1 Dellaglioa sp. CoH-55-MRSF-8 | reverse complement strand
CATGGAATGCGGGTGGTATTACGCTCGGATTTGGTGCCAAGCTCAATAGCAACGTTCCGTATTACGTCAGCGCGAGCTATGGTATAGGATGCGGCTTCGACGGAACACGCTATTGGGGATTCCGTCGAACAGCCGCTACAAACATCAGCACCTCTCCAGACCTAATAAACTGGACGGATACACCAGCCCAGATATCTGGCGCTGTAGCTATGATGTACTCGCCCACATCACACGTGCCGCTCGTTACTTCTAACCTGAAC
>NZ_JBXAYH010000220.1:0-260 GCF_056782195.1 Dellaglioa sp. CoH-55-MRSF-8 | reverse complement strand
ATCGTAATGGTCCATGGAATCTGAATCGTACGGATTCTCCCAGAAGCCATCACCGTAAAAGTAAGCAGCGTGACCAACGAACCGTGCGCCCAGTGCATTCATTCCGCGTCACCTCCACGTGCTGAGTACCAGCCAGCATCCCACTCTGCATGATCAGGGGACCCGTAGCTGTATGGGTTGTTGTGACGCGACTCTCCGTCGAGGAAAGCGGCAAACCCCTCTTCCCAAGGGTTTTCAGAGCCATCTACCGAAACAAAATC
>NZ_JBXAYH010000219.1:0-261 GCF_056782195.1 Dellaglioa sp. CoH-55-MRSF-8 | reverse complement strand
GTTTATCCGATTTTGCAACGCGAGCGCCAGAACGAAATAGAAACTGGATGCACTGGTCAACGGTACGGTCGAGGTCCGGATTGTAGTCAGGGATGATGGCCTTGAAAAAGTTTATCTGATCCGGCGTCAACTTCAAGGTCGCAAGGAATGCTGCCGTATGGTAGCGCCGCCATTCGTTGAGGCCCTGACTGACGACAGGCACGCGGATTACAGAATCCCCAAGAAGCTTGTCCAAATTTTCCTTTTCCCATAGGCCACTGT
>NZ_JBXAYH010000218.1:0-262 GCF_056782195.1 Dellaglioa sp. CoH-55-MRSF-8 | reverse complement strand
ACCCCGCCTGTCAATCCGGTTGCTGTCGCGTCCCCAGCCTCATATACGTTCATGGCCTGCCAATTGGTTACCATGTCTGGTGTTGTCGCAATGATGCCCGTGGACGAAGTTGTGAACAGAACGTATTTGCTGCCGTCGTACAGGTAATTGACGTAGCCACCGCCCGACAAATTTGTTAGCGGAGTTCCCGTAAGAGTCCATGTAACACCGTCTGTAGTGCTGTACACAGCACCGCCGGTTGTTACTGCGAACATGGTGCTGC
>NZ_JBXAYH010000217.1:0-262 GCF_056782195.1 Dellaglioa sp. CoH-55-MRSF-8 | reverse complement strand
CCTGGCCCTTGTGCAACTACCACCGGATGATCGGGCGGCAGATAATCGAAAAACTGGCCCGGCGCGATGTGCCGGTTTTGATCGTCCCGCTCTTCGAGCGGAGTGACACGTGCCCCGTTTCCGTCAACCTGAATAGGACCGCATGTCTCACACAGAACCGTATAGTACCACGGCCGGCCGTCGTCATCAGCCACGGGCCCGATACCACGGAAATCGCAAGTATCCTCACCCCACATCAAGATTGAACAGTGCGAGCAAAAGT
>NZ_JBXAYH010000216.1:0-263 GCF_056782195.1 Dellaglioa sp. CoH-55-MRSF-8 | reverse complement strand
ATCGAGGTCCGATCGAGCTTGTTGAGATTTCATCGTCTATTAATAAAATGCTCGACCGACTGGAGCGAGCATTCACGCGCCTCTCGCAATTTTCGTCAGACTTATCGCACGATATGCGTACTCCGCTGGCCAATATCATCAGCTCCTCTCAAATCACGCTTTCACGCCCCCGCCGAAGCGAAGAATACGAGACACTGATTGAGTCGAATATTGAAGAATGCGAGCGACTACAGCGCATGATTGAAAATATGCTCTTTCTCGCC
>NZ_JBXAYH010000215.1:0-263 GCF_056782195.1 Dellaglioa sp. CoH-55-MRSF-8 | reverse complement strand
AGGAAACACCTGCGCCTAAAAAGCGTGGTCGTCCGCCCCTTCCCAAAAACACGGAACAGACACCAAAAGGTCGTGACCGTGATCAGCCTGTAACTGACGTTGTTGTGGTGAAGCCCGAGCGCGATCCGCTTGAGGATGACGACGATGACATGGGACTAACCGTGAGTCGAAAGCGTCGAGAGGTAGTGACCGTTGATGAGGACGGCTCACGAATCTCGCGCCTCAAATCAGGCTCTCTTAACTCGATTCTGGGCGACGATGCC
>NZ_JBXAYH010000214.1:0-263 GCF_056782195.1 Dellaglioa sp. CoH-55-MRSF-8 | reverse complement strand
ACTTAACTCCTACATGTAGGCAATTGTGGGCACATGGCTAAGACGATCGCGCGCCGCCCTCCGGGCGAGCTGACCGATCCCGTTGGGATGAACTACGTCGTCAACCGCCGCTACAAGCAGCGACTAGAAGAACTCGCCCACAGTGCGGGTGTCTCCGCTGCCGTGATGTTCGAGCAGATTCTCGATCATGTCGAGGTGACTGCCGACAACGTGCCGACCTGGTGGACACCCAGGCCGGCACCCGAGGAGCTGCCTATCAACCC
>NZ_JBXAYH010000213.1:0-264 GCF_056782195.1 Dellaglioa sp. CoH-55-MRSF-8 | reverse complement strand
CCATAGGTGGCCTAGACCACATCGGTACGCAAGGCCCGTGCATCCTGATCTACTCGCAGTTGCTCCCTGGCATTACAAACGTCACTGACAGAGCCCGGTACTACAGTTTTTATCCATGGCTGATCCGGTCATACGCGGAGCGCGACACGCACCGCGAAAACTTCAACGCGTTCCTAGATGCTTACCGGAAAGCCGATTGTCTCTTTACGATGATCGCCGAGCGCCATGCGCAAGTCATGGGCGACGACGCAGCGCGCCACGGGC
>NZ_JBXAYH010000212.1:0-264 GCF_056782195.1 Dellaglioa sp. CoH-55-MRSF-8 | reverse complement strand
GATTAGAGACCACGATCTGAGCACCAACCGAAGTAGATGCGCTCGTGATAACTTGACTCAGGTTGATTTCCTGAACGATAACCTTCGATCCTTGGTTTGCGGAAATAGGCATCTCTTACTCCTTGTCCGTATTCTTGTCCTCGACCACAGCCGCAACAGGTGCCTTGGGAATGAGGTTGGTTGTTTCGGCCACAACGCGGACGACACCGGGATTGAGTGCCAGCCACGAGTAATCGATGGTGGTGTCCTCGTCCAGCTCAACGC
>NZ_JBXAYH010000211.1:0-264 GCF_056782195.1 Dellaglioa sp. CoH-55-MRSF-8 | reverse complement strand
CACTGCACGCAATCACCCGGAGGAGCAGCTCCTTCGCCCGAGGCTTCGGAACGGGGACCTCATTGACCTGTAGCACCGCAGGCGGTCCGTAGCGGAAGTACTGGGCGCCGTGCATCGTCTTCGGTTGATTCATGATGTTCCTTCGTGGTCCCTGCGTGCGGGGTGGGCCGACGGCAACGTACGCGCCGCCTGACGTGCTGGAAATCTAGCACAATGCATTTTACGCAGAGGGCGAAGCGACTGCCCGCCGGCCCACGACTACGC
>NZ_JBXAYH010000210.1:0-264 GCF_056782195.1 Dellaglioa sp. CoH-55-MRSF-8 | reverse complement strand
CGCATGAGGTTGTTCAAGCGATCAGCCCAAGCGGTCGGAGATGCACCATGAAGGCAAGCGCAGCCCTGAAAAAAGAAGCGGATGCCGGAGATTGCTGGAACGGTTTCCGGCCCGGAGATTGGTTCAACTCCATCAACGTTCGCGATTTCATTGTCCGGAACGTGACACCCTACGCGGGCGATGAAGCTTTTCTCGCAGGGCCATCGCAGCGCACTAAGGCTGTTTGGGCAAAATTGCAGCCATACTTCGCGGATGAAAGAAAAA
>NZ_JBXAYH010000209.1:0-265 GCF_056782195.1 Dellaglioa sp. CoH-55-MRSF-8 | reverse complement strand
GTTTTGCGTCCAGTGGCCGCTGTTGTGCACGCGCGGCGCAAGTTCGTTGATCAGCAGACCCGACGGCGTGACGAAACACTCCATCGCAATCACGCCCACATAGCCCAGCTCATGTATAATGGCAGAGAGCATCTCTTCCGCCTGCGCCGGCTGGTCAGCATTGGCCTGCGGGAAGGCGACGCTGGTGCGCAGAATCCCGTCCTGATGCAGGTTATGCGTTAGCGGGTAAAAAACGGTGTGCCCGTCATGCCCGCGCGCGCCAACC
>NZ_JBXAYH010000208.1:0-265 GCF_056782195.1 Dellaglioa sp. CoH-55-MRSF-8 | reverse complement strand
AAATTACGAACCAGCTGCGTAGTGATGATTAGCACAAGTATGGCGATGAGTACCGAGCCAAGCGTAATAGGCTCAATACTTTCAACGCCCTGCACCGTAGATGTCACATCCCACAGCGTAATGTTTTCAAGGAAGCCGAAGGCCGAATGGATTTCCGACCACAGGACAATCACCGACAGCAGCGCGATAAGCATCAAAATCGAACGGACCAGACGTAGTGACTGGGCGCTAATCGTATCAAGGTCGATTTCGGGCTCTCCGATGC
>NZ_JBXAYH010000207.1:0-265 GCF_056782195.1 Dellaglioa sp. CoH-55-MRSF-8 | reverse complement strand
AGACAGTGGACGCGGTTCTCGCGATCCTGCGTGGGGAGGTTGTCTGAGGAACGCAGCACAAATTCGAGTGCGGCGCGCTCAGGCGTTTTCTCGTGGATACGCAGCACATGGCCGGGGTCTTCCTGTGGACGAAAATCCATATGCCCCGGGCACCGATCTGCGGCGTGAGTGGAACGCTGGGTGGCATTCGGCCGACATCGAGTATATGGATCAGGAGGAATACGAATGACGACGCAGCGTGAAGCGTACCATGAGGGCCGTGCCG
>NZ_JBXAYH010000206.1:0-265 GCF_056782195.1 Dellaglioa sp. CoH-55-MRSF-8 | reverse complement strand
GAGCGGTTCGACGTAGGGGAGGCACCGTTCGATGGGTTTGGTGGTGCTTACTCCGAGGGCGCGCATGATGGCTTGGGTCGGGGTTTGGGCTTCGAGGTGTCGGACTATCCAGGTGGTGCGGAGCCGTTCGACGACGTATCGGTTCTGGTTGAAGGTGGAGGCAGCGTACCGAAGGGTGGTGTGCAGGTAGGTTGGCGGGTCGTGCAGGGGCTCGTCGGTGACGAGGCGCTCATTGTTCCGACGCCTTGTCAGAGCTGTGTCGACC
>NZ_JBXAYH010000205.1:0-266 GCF_056782195.1 Dellaglioa sp. CoH-55-MRSF-8 | reverse complement strand
ATCACAGGAGGCGTGTGGCCGCCCTACGAGAAGTTCGACATTCCAGTATCCTCGTTTCCGGCACCTCACAATCTGACACTTCCGGTTGAAGCACAGGACCTGAAGAGGCGGGTCAAGGTAGCGTCATTCTGCACTTGACCAGTCGGCGCGTAACGTAGTAAAGTAAAGGGGTGGGCATTGCGCCTGCCCCTTTTCTATTTGTGAGAGATACATGAATTTCGAATTGCTTGACGCGTGGTTCGGATACCAGCTCAGCCATATGTTCG
>NZ_JBXAYH010000204.1:0-267 GCF_056782195.1 Dellaglioa sp. CoH-55-MRSF-8 | reverse complement strand
ACGCCCAGGGGGTGAACACCGTCGCATGGTGACCTACCGAACGCTGGCCGAGCTCGAGGACGCCCACGACCACGAGCGCAGGACCGCACGGCTGCGGATCGAGTCGGCCGACCAGTACATCGGCCTCTACCGCTCCCGAATCGACCAGGTCGGGGAGGCGTTCCATCGTCTCGGCGCACACGCGGGCGTCGCCGACGACCCCAGCTTCCGGCAAGAACTCCAGCGCCTCGCGGACACCGTCAACCAGAACATCACGCACGCGGGACA
>NZ_JBXAYH010000203.1:0-267 GCF_056782195.1 Dellaglioa sp. CoH-55-MRSF-8 | reverse complement strand
CGTTATTCGGCCGCTACCTGTACTAAGTGGTTTTCGAGGTATTTGCCGACGAGACCGCGCTTGTGTATGCCGGTGAGCTTCACGACTTGTCGGATGACGTGGAGTCGGCAGCAGCCAACTGGAAAGCGGATGGGACTCGACTTATTATGGTTGAAGAGCGCGATGGTGAATGCAATCAAGCCATTGTCCTAGACCTAAGTTCGGTCATTAGTTTCAAGCGCAGTAAATAGTAGTTTTCATAAACCTGAAGAGTAGTGCATGCAAAAC
>NZ_JBXAYH010000202.1:0-270 GCF_056782195.1 Dellaglioa sp. CoH-55-MRSF-8 | reverse complement strand
ACGCAGCTCCATCCACCTGCTTCGTAGGGACGTAAGGCTTTGGAAGTCCTCAATCAGTTCCTTGCTCATACTGCCTCCTGCTTCGCACGACGCGGGAATAGCAGACGCCAGAATGACGGGTATTGATTGGCACGAGCGCTTTCCATGAGGTGTTGTTCCTCGGCCGCTTCTTGCTCAGCGTCCTCACGTTCGAGCTTTTCTTCGATCTCGCTCAGGCGCGCGAGGTCCGATTTCTTTTCCTCAAAGGGCCATGCACGACCGATCCGAGCC
>NZ_JBXAYH010000201.1:0-270 GCF_056782195.1 Dellaglioa sp. CoH-55-MRSF-8 | reverse complement strand
ATATGTGGGATCAAATGCAGTTACGGCATCGATTAACTCGGTTTCTTCGCAAGCAGTAGTCCAATACAGCACCAATAAGGGTTCTAGTTGGACTTCGGTGACGATGCCAGCAACAGGGACTTCATCTGCGTCTCCGCTTGCGGTCATTGCCACAGGTAACGCCACATATCCGCATCTTTTGTGCATAGGAGCCACAAACAATTCGGTGACTACTATATATGCGGTGGTCGGTAATCTTGCAACAGGTGCATCCAGTTTCAAGATTGCTTC
>NZ_JBXAYH010000200.1:0-270 GCF_056782195.1 Dellaglioa sp. CoH-55-MRSF-8 | reverse complement strand
GGGGCTGACTGCACGCTCGGGAATTTCTGCGAGATGAGCACGACGCTTGCCCTTCCCGAACTCAGAGTCGCGCGCGACACTCGGGAATAGGGTGTTGGCCCACAACCGAGTCATAAAGACCACGGGCGAGCCTGTGTATCGCTTGGTGTACAGGAACATGAAGCGCGACTTCAGAGCCTTTCGGTCCAGCGCAAGATGTTCGGGCACCACGAGATTGGTAGTTGGTCTGAGATTCATCCTATTTGTCCGGGTCCAGAAACGAAAAGACCC
>NZ_JBXAYH010000199.1:0-270 GCF_056782195.1 Dellaglioa sp. CoH-55-MRSF-8 | reverse complement strand
GGGGCTCGGGTTCCCTGACTTTGCCTTTGCTCTGTACCTGTCAGACGCGCGCAAAAACGGCGATCTGGTCGGCATGTATCAGGACTATGGCATGTACGAGCCGGAAGCGTGGAACGCGTGGATTGCCGACTGTCGGCGTCAATATGATGCAATCAAAACTCGCAACCAATCGATCAAAAATTGACAATGAACACAAATACCCCTGTTTCGATTCTCAATCAGTACAAAGCAGAAGCCGGCCGTATTGCTGATTCCATTATCGGGCCGCAA
>NZ_JBXAYH010000198.1:0-270 GCF_056782195.1 Dellaglioa sp. CoH-55-MRSF-8 | reverse complement strand
AGCGCAACCAGCATTTCGGTGCTTTGCTCGATCTTCGAACCCGGGAAATAGATAGACATGTGTTTTCTCCAGTGTGGAAATTAAGCAGGAGAACTGATTAATTGTGCAGTTCTCCTGTCTCCCCTTAAATTAGGGAATGTGGTTTAGAACGCTGAGAACGGGAGCTTAGCGTTGCCCGACAGAATCGCAGCGGCCGTCACCGACACTGCGCCACCGTTGTTACCCGCAAACACCCGGCGCGGTGAAGCGTAGCCCGGGCGGCCCATACGG
>NZ_JBXAYH010000197.1:0-271 GCF_056782195.1 Dellaglioa sp. CoH-55-MRSF-8 | reverse complement strand
CAAAGAACTGCGGCCATTGACCACTCTGGAACTGGTCCCGAATACGAGTAATTTCGCCTACATCCATGTTTTCACCGTAGCGCGTTGTTTGGAACATCATAGCGGAATCCATAGCTTTTTCCACGTTGATCGCGTGTCGGATGAAGATTTTCGGCGACGAACGTTGAGGAAACTCGTGCGATGCGGTATTGCTATACCTAATGGCCAATCCCCCTCATTTCCCCATTTCTGAGATGCCAGCCCGACTACACTGGTCATGAAGCCTTGCTTC
>NZ_JBXAYH010000196.1:0-271 GCF_056782195.1 Dellaglioa sp. CoH-55-MRSF-8 | reverse complement strand
GCTCAAGCACTTCACCCCCTACAAGGTGACGGACGGGTTTGCCTGGTACAAGACCCATGAAGAGTTGCATGGTCTGCCCATCAGTGGCTTTCTCATCCCCTCGTCCAGTTTCGAAGTGCACGCCCTGTTTGTGGACACCCCCATCGCCAATGCACGCAGGCTGACCCACAATGCCTATGGCAGCGAGTTTGCCGACGAGCAGAAGCACAATGAGGGATTGGCCCCCTTGTTGCTGCGCGACCCCAACAACCCCAAGCGCTCCATCATCGAC
>NZ_JBXAYH010000195.1:0-271 GCF_056782195.1 Dellaglioa sp. CoH-55-MRSF-8 | reverse complement strand
CGGCGCTACACACAACGCCCTCGACGAATTGACCGCTTGGGCTGCGCGCAGTGAATCCCGTATGGAACGTGTCGTCCTTCGAACAGCCGAAGAAGTCGTAGCCCGTGATCTTGATGTCCTTGAAGCCAGCACCGGTCAGCGTGTTACGTGCCTGATCTTCACGCGTGCATCCCGCGAGCGCCAGCGCCATCAACGCAATTGCCGCAATCTTCTTCATTCTTCCACCTCGTATTCAATGTAGCCACGCTCCAGCATCGTATCAACCCAGCAC
>NZ_JBXAYH010000194.1:0-271 GCF_056782195.1 Dellaglioa sp. CoH-55-MRSF-8 | reverse complement strand
ACCGAAAGGTTGCGGCAGAAATCGAGTACTCGAATGGTGAGCTTCCAGTGATCCGTAACCCGAGTATGCGCACCTCAAGCTGCAAACATTTGTTCAAGCTTTATGAAACCATCAAACCTCATCTTCCTGCGCGTCGTGCTGACGATAAGACGCCTCCGATAGCACCGCCCAAGGTTGGGACTGCACCCTCAGAGCTGAGGCGTGCTGAGGCCGAACGTGAGGCTCGTATGCGTCAGGCTATGAAGGTACAGCCAGTTCGCATTCAAGCTCC
>NZ_JBXAYH010000193.1:0-271 GCF_056782195.1 Dellaglioa sp. CoH-55-MRSF-8 | reverse complement strand
CCACGTCAGCGTGCAGTTGCGGACGTGCCTCCGGCAATTGAACCGGAGGACGCCCAGCAACAAGCGCTTCAGACTCAGCATGTTGACAACGTGAGTCGAACCGAAGATGCTGTTGACGCGGAAAAAGATCAGGGCCTCGTGTCTCGTTTGGACTACGAAACGTGGCTTCCGTTTGCAGCAAAGACCTATAAGATTTCTCCGCGTATCGAAGACTACATCATCGTCTCGACGTTGGTGTGTCCATCCGATATTCCAAACCGTAACGGCATCG
>NZ_JBXAYH010000192.1:0-273 GCF_056782195.1 Dellaglioa sp. CoH-55-MRSF-8 | reverse complement strand
ATGTCGGCAACGGGTTACCATTATTACGAAATTAGGCACGTTGCAGTGGCGGGAACGCCTAACACGTTTACCACATCTCTATCGATAGACGGTATTCTTCTGTACACCGGGACTACTGCCTATTCGTACGCAGCGACTTCTGACATAACTAGCATATTCCTGATAGCGTTTCAGAGAAACGGGGCCTTCACGGCGATCGATGACATCTATGTGACCCTAGACGACGGGCTAAATTACGTCGGTCCCTTAGGTCCTGTGAACATTATCGTGCGA
>NZ_JBXAYH010000191.1:0-273 GCF_056782195.1 Dellaglioa sp. CoH-55-MRSF-8 | reverse complement strand
GGAGAACTATACTCCGGAACAGGCTTCGGCAGAAGCAGACCAAGCCGCCAAGAACGCATTGGCATTCGAGGCTACGGTTGAAATTCCGGACGAGACGCAGACCGCTGACTCGGCAGCTGCTGCTATCCTCGTTCAGCGCCTTGGCATCAGCCCGGAAGAAGCACAGGTACTCGCTCAGGATGAGGCGGTTGTTGCCGCTGTCTTGCGCGCAGGCCGCCCGCGTGCCGATACCAACGTGTTTGCGGCCATCGATGATGCAGGGCTGTTCAAGAT
>NZ_JBXAYH010000190.1:0-273 GCF_056782195.1 Dellaglioa sp. CoH-55-MRSF-8 | reverse complement strand
CGCCCAAGGGCACAGCATTCGCGATGAACGTGCGGACCACCGGATACCACACGGCTGGTATCAATCGCAACCACAAGATGCCGATTGAAATTCCGTCGACCATTCAGGTGACGAAAAACACGCTGTTCCGGGTCCTGCATCAGTACGGGATCGCGGGCTCTGACCTGCTGGTCGCGTGTACCGAACGCCATGGTGTGTACGAGGGCATCGAAAGCTTCGAGTACGCGATTGGGGTGCTGCAATGAGCATTATTGAGACGCGCGGGCGCTACGA
>NZ_JBXAYH010000189.1:0-274 GCF_056782195.1 Dellaglioa sp. CoH-55-MRSF-8 | reverse complement strand
CCTCTGCTTTGTCTCGGCTCTAGATGTATGGCGCCCAAGCCTGGAACTTGGATTCGAGGGCATCGGAGGCTGAGTTGAACTGGAACAGCAACGCCCCGCAGTCGCTTCCCGCAGCAGCGCCGGCACTGCAGTTATCAGACCATGCCTTGCCAGCGGTCGCCGCCGCGTCCGCCGCGTCTCGCGTATCCGTGTATAGCCCGCGGATCTCGCTCGGCGGAGTGCCTATGTAGTTCGTGGCTGTCCGGGTTTGTGGGCTCGCCAGCGAGATCGACAC
>NZ_JBXAYH010000188.1:0-275 GCF_056782195.1 Dellaglioa sp. CoH-55-MRSF-8 | reverse complement strand
AATCCGGACTACATTCATAAAGAGGTGACGACGTTTGTCCCGAACTATGATGATTCGGACATCGAGCCTGTGACGCTTCCGGCGATGCTGCCGAACGTTCTGCTGAACGGCGGCGAAGGTATCGGTGTTGGTATTACGACGAGCCTTCCTACGTTTACGCCGGAGTCCGTGGTCGCTATCCTGCAACGGATGCTTAAGGGTGAGGACCTGACGCCGCGCGATTTTGCGAAGACCCTCAAATACTCGCACAAGTACGGCGGTCAGCTCGTCAAGTC
>NZ_JBXAYH010000187.1:0-275 GCF_056782195.1 Dellaglioa sp. CoH-55-MRSF-8 | reverse complement strand
GACTAACCGCTACGGAGTAAAACGAAATGAACGCAATTACCAAATTTCACGAAATGAAAGGCCCGCTGGCTGCGCTGCGCGCCGCCGGGTACGATGCGCGTACGCTGCAAGACGGCACTATCGAGGTGTCGGACCCGGTACGCACGACACACGGCATTGTCTACAAAAACGTGGATTTGAAGACGCCGCGCGACGTGTACAAGTTTCTGATGGACCGCAGCTAATGCGACGCGCGCTCAAGCCAATCGACGCGGCCCCTATCCGGGCCGTGTATC
>NZ_JBXAYH010000186.1:0-275 GCF_056782195.1 Dellaglioa sp. CoH-55-MRSF-8 | reverse complement strand
AGCATACTAGACACCATTCGAAACGACAGAGAAGTGCATTACGATCAACGAACCATCTATATACAAGAATGGATCGGCAACACGATGATCGTTCGACCACAGATCATATACGTACAGCAGCTTTTGCCCTTGGCTTCAGACCCGTCGGCACCGTCTGGCACGTAATTAGAGGATTCAAAAATGGCACTCTTGTTCAGCGAGGGCTGGGACGCTTACACCACTACGTCTGACGTGACAGGTTCCGGCAAATACAAAGTGTTTAGGACATCTAATAA
>NZ_JBXAYH010000185.1:0-275 GCF_056782195.1 Dellaglioa sp. CoH-55-MRSF-8 | reverse complement strand
GGCGCACTCATCGAACAGATCGAGACGCCGAACAAGTTTCTGGTGTTGGGCAATCACGACGACAAGCACATCGAGTTCTACAAGACCAGTGGCTTGTTCCGGGAAGTGCATGAGCATCGCGCTTACATCAAGTTTAATGGGCGCAACATCATTATGGACCACCACCCGATTGCCCACTGGCGTAACTGCCAGCACGGTTACTGGATGCTGCACGGTCACTGCCACGGTGATTTCGACTATGCGACCCACGGGCTCGATCGATATAAGATCGCAGA
>NZ_JBXAYH010000184.1:0-275 GCF_056782195.1 Dellaglioa sp. CoH-55-MRSF-8 | reverse complement strand
GGCCATCTTTTTCGATCTTGCCAGAAGCGATACCTTTGCTGATACCGCTGACCTTGAAAAACACGGGACGCCGGGCACCGTCTGGCTGCCCAATGGCGTAATCACCGACTTCAACTTTCATGCACTGCTCCTAAAACGAAAAACCCGGCACGGGGCCGGGTGTTGCGGTATGGCCGCTTTACTGCTGTTGGTTCAAACCGAGAAGTTCTGCGGTTTCAGGAGAAAACGCCGGCTCCACTTCGACTGCCGGGACTTCAGGTTCTTCGATCTTGAAC
>NZ_JBXAYH010000183.1:0-277 GCF_056782195.1 Dellaglioa sp. CoH-55-MRSF-8 | reverse complement strand
CAGCCCAACCAGATGCCACGAAACGGCCTCGGCCAGCGTCTCCTTGAAGTTCTTCGTCGCGTACTCGGTAATCAGCGGATCGAGATCGGTACGGGTCACCCCACGCACCGGCCACACGGCCCGGATGTCGTCACCATAGTCAGCTTCGAACAGAAGATCGAGTTCTGCAAGAGAGATTTTCGATTGCGCCTTGATCGCCTTCAGAATCCACTTGAAGGCTTCCGCATCATCCTCACCGAGCTGGCCACGGAAGTCCGAGGGGCGCGATTCCTGCCCC
>NZ_JBXAYH010000182.1:0-278 GCF_056782195.1 Dellaglioa sp. CoH-55-MRSF-8 | reverse complement strand
GGGGAAAAGGGGAGAAAAAGGAAAAAAGAAGGGAAAAGGAGAGGCACTGCGCCGCCGTATCCGGAAGCTCCGAATCGGTGAGGCAGCGCAGATCGCGGTGGTGAACGCACAAGTCGATGTTATCAACAAAGCGAAGAGCGCCCCTTGGTATTTCGTGGAAGACATGATCGAGGGCAATCGCCGGTTGGCTGTTATTCAGGCTGCACTGAAGGCAAATCTTCAGGAGCTTGATCGTTTGACCAAGCGCCAGTAATTCGGCATTTCGTAGTAAATAGTAC
>NZ_JBXAYH010000181.1:0-278 GCF_056782195.1 Dellaglioa sp. CoH-55-MRSF-8 | reverse complement strand
AGATTTCCTGTGTCGAGTCCGGTGACCACTTCCTGAAATACTTTGTTCACCGAAGTATTTCCAGTGGTGGTTGTGCTGGTTATAGCCTCTTGATATACCTTATTGACTTGTGTCGTGGATGTGGCCATCTTTAGTCACCTATACCAGCCTGCGCCGCGTTCAGGTTTGCTAGTGTCCATGCATTTCCCGCGCCATCCCTCGGAAATACTGAGGAATACAAAACATTCGATGCAACCAGAGTCTGCGGTGCGGATGTTGCGACGGTGCCTGCCGACTTC
>NZ_JBXAYH010000180.1:0-279 GCF_056782195.1 Dellaglioa sp. CoH-55-MRSF-8 | reverse complement strand
GGTCGTCAACGGGTTTGACAAAACGAGGGTAGTCCCACACAAGGTCTTTTGCTTCGTCAAACACGCGAAGCTCGCACCAATAGTTCAGGAGCTGAGTGCCGTAGAACCGTTCCGCGTACGCCTGATCCATGTGATGCTCGTTGTAGAAGAGATGCCAGTTTTCGGGGACCAGCTTCTTCAGCCACATGTCGAGGACCTTGGTGCCACACAGCGGTATGACCGGGCGATCGGTGGGGAACGCTTCAAGATTCGTGATCTCGTACTCGAATGGGATCACAC
>NZ_JBXAYH010000179.1:0-279 GCF_056782195.1 Dellaglioa sp. CoH-55-MRSF-8 | reverse complement strand
CGGCATCGAAGAAGCCGGATAGTGGCGCATACTAAGCAGAAGGCGGTCTGATCATCCCGCGTTCGTCGGTCATCGCAATTCTCGGCACCACGATCTTCTACGAAACGCTGGAACTCGTCGACAACGTCGAAGGCATGGACTTCAATGAAGAGCGCGGCGTCTCGATCTACAAGACGAATGCAGGCCCGCTGATCGCCCTGCGAACGGACTTCGTAAGCGCATCGGTCGCCGGTGGCGTGGCCCAGGCACCGGTCTGGGCACATGCTGACGATGACGATC
>NZ_JBXAYH010000178.1:0-280 GCF_056782195.1 Dellaglioa sp. CoH-55-MRSF-8 | reverse complement strand
ACCTCTTCCAGCGGAATTCCGTACTTCAGGGCTTCGCTTCGGTTGTACACATTCATGTCCCCGAGCCAGTCTGCGATCATGACCAGCGCCTGTCGATCGATATTCTCTGCGATGTTCTGTTTAAAGAGCGCGTCCGGATCGTCGTAATGAACTTCGGCGGCCAGCGCGATAGTAGGGGTGAGCATCGATGCCATCAACGCGATCAGATCAGATGCGCGTTTGCCCGCCACGCCAACGCGATCACACAGCGCCATCAATTGCTCGGTGGTCGGGCTCTTTC
>NZ_JBXAYH010000177.1:0-281 GCF_056782195.1 Dellaglioa sp. CoH-55-MRSF-8 | reverse complement strand
GTCAGGGCCTCCGCGCGTTGACCCCCGTGACATGTCCGCAATGCGGCATGGCCGGTAAGCCTGCTGTGATGACACGATGGCATTTTGACAACTGTAAGACTGATCCATGTGAGGTGGAAAACGGCAAACGGAAGATTATTCGTGAGACTTCTCGGCGCTGGTCTGATGCAGAAGAGAGAATTCTGATTGCGGCCCGCATTCGAGATGGTGCAAAGCAGAAGGACATAGTTAGCGAATTCGGGCGCAGCCGAGAGTTTATTCGCCGGATCGCAAGAGAACAC
>NZ_JBXAYH010000176.1:0-282 GCF_056782195.1 Dellaglioa sp. CoH-55-MRSF-8 | reverse complement strand
CCCGTAGCTGCCAATTCACCTAATGCAGATGTTTCGGTGTACTACGCACAACCGCAGAGCTAAATAAAAAAGCCCCGCCAACTGTTTAGTTGGCGGGGCTTTTTTATTTAGCGGCCTGCGTGTGTTACTAGCATTTCCTTTTCATAATCTCCGCAACAAACATCGTCGCAAAAAAGATACGGGCTATGCACCCGCTCATAGCAGTAGTAGCAGAACCCAGAGTGCAACAGAGTTCGCCCTATTCTATTGCGTTGAGTGCTGCCAGCAGCTACGTGCAACGAC
>NZ_JBXAYH010000175.1:0-282 GCF_056782195.1 Dellaglioa sp. CoH-55-MRSF-8 | reverse complement strand
AGCCGGGACTTATCGAAATCGACTGGACGTTCGGCCGCGCTTTTTACGAGGGGCACAAAAATGACCCGACCACCAGTGCTTAATACGGTCCATGAGTTGCTGGCGGGCATCGAGGCCGTGTTCCTCAACACGATCTACGATAATTCTATGCTCAACGATGCGCAGACACGGAGCGCCGTCGAGGTCGCACTCGAAACATGGCTGATGGGAGCAGTTCCGCTCGGCATCGAGTATGTAGCGGCATGCACAGAACTCGATAATCCTCCGGACCTGATGGTGTGG
>NZ_JBXAYH010000174.1:0-283 GCF_056782195.1 Dellaglioa sp. CoH-55-MRSF-8 | reverse complement strand
ATGTGGTTGCGCGTCCCGCATCTGGCCTCCCGTCTAACGCGACTAACTCGCATTAAACGCGATGCATTGATCGTAGCGCAAGCCGGCACGATCGCCGTAGACGCTACAGTGAGGTTCTCCGCACGCCTACCCATCCAAAAGACTCGCATCTAGCCGAATTCCGCAGAGTTTGTCGGTAATGTGCGCTATTCCAATGTGATGAATTCGCGCCGATCGAACCTCGTCGATGTTCGGGTACCCGACGAGCGCGAGTCCCGTGCTCGGGGATGAGCGGACAAAGAAC
>NZ_JBXAYH010000173.1:0-285 GCF_056782195.1 Dellaglioa sp. CoH-55-MRSF-8 | reverse complement strand
CAACCCGCTCCACCGTTATATTGCGCAAGCGCTCGACGATGAACGCACCGTGCCCCGCATCCTCATGGCTGATACAAAGCTCGTGCTTTCGGCGCAGCGCTTCGTACTCATCGAGAAAGTCTTCGACAGCCTTTGGGCTTTCTACGTAACTTCTCGCTATTCTGTCAAACCTTTGGGGTTTCTGCCTCATTCGTCCGAATCCTCAAGAAATGCATCATACCAACCATCGTACCACGAGAGGCCGTTAGCGTCATTGTCCGGGTACGGGCTTTCATCCACGTCGCC
>NZ_JBXAYH010000172.1:0-286 GCF_056782195.1 Dellaglioa sp. CoH-55-MRSF-8 | reverse complement strand
TGTGCCCTACACACCGGGTGCCAACGTCGCGGGCATGGAGAAGTTGGGGCTTACGCGCATCGACGACTACCTGAATCAGGTGGAAGACGATTACACGTCGTCTGATGACGAGGCGGATAGCGAGCGTATCTCGGGTGTCGTGGATACGGCGCTCTCTGAACTGAAGGGGCGCGCAGTCCACACCGAATTCGGTGAGGGCGAGATCGTGCGGTGCGGTACTGCCGCGAAACACGTGACAGTGCGGCTCAGTAACGGATTCACGGTGAAGGCCCGTAAGTCTTCAACG
>NZ_JBXAYH010000171.1:0-286 GCF_056782195.1 Dellaglioa sp. CoH-55-MRSF-8 | reverse complement strand
GGGTAGCACGCGCCCTGAACGTGCCGGCCACGTGTGTAAAGGACAACGGAAAGGATGGCTACTACATCGTGTATGCGGGTGGTGCTAGCGGTGTCCTTGACCCGATGGTATATTCGAGCGACGCATTTTATATTCAGGCAAAACTTCGCATGCCGATCAAACAGTGGTCAGAATTTGACGAAGACGCGGGGATGGAACATTTCATGGAAGCCACGGTCTCGGCCCCGGGCTCGCTTAATAAAACGACAGCCCAATTCTCGTACATTGACGGGGATGATCATGAAAC
>NZ_JBXAYH010000170.1:0-289 GCF_056782195.1 Dellaglioa sp. CoH-55-MRSF-8 | reverse complement strand
CGTCCCAAGTTTGAGCGTGCCACTCAGTCCATGTAAATAAAGAAGTGTCCACAACTACCCCAAGAGGTTCTTAATGCTGGAACGCGAATTCACGTTCAATCCACCGAACGAATTCATTGAACGCCATGACCCGTACAATCTGGTCATCAGGCAGTGTCGAGACTGGAGCAACAGCAGCCGTCGCGTGATGGTTGTGTTCCAGCATCTCGATTCGCGCGATCTGAAAGAAGGCGAGCTTCTTGGTGTACGGGAGACGCGTCTCCCGCTCGTAAATGCCTTGAAGTATGGC
>NZ_JBXAYH010000169.1:0-290 GCF_056782195.1 Dellaglioa sp. CoH-55-MRSF-8 | reverse complement strand
ATCGAACAGATACATGTCGCGATAGAACAGCTTGAGCGTGCTGGTGTCAATCAGACTCGGGTCTGCTGGGAGAATACCGGTCATCATGTACTGGTAGTTCGACGACCAGAAGCCATTGACCGACATCGAGGGACCCCCTCCTATGCTGCCCATACTGCCACCCATACCCGCAGTCACCAACGACTGCGGCCGGCTCGGGGCGCGCGCCACGACCGCGTTTCCAGCCCCCACCGGATCGACATTTATTGAGCCCCCGGAGACTCCTAGAATACGGTTACGTGTGTACATTG
>NZ_JBXAYH010000168.1:0-290 GCF_056782195.1 Dellaglioa sp. CoH-55-MRSF-8 | reverse complement strand
GCATTACCAATTTCCGCTCGGTGCATGACATTGATGGCTATGCAGCGACCATCGCTTTTTGCTTTCCGAATTGCCTTTCGGAAAGCAAATGCCAAATCCTCACCATGACAGTCGGCTGGATCAAATGAGAACCCTAGCGTAATGGTTCTTGTCAGATCGCCACCGGACTCGTAGTCTACACTGATCGTGCGCCATCGTGGTGCAACCCATTCGGGAATATCATGCGAAAACTCCACTTTAGCTACCATAACTTCCCCTTAATACGTGCGAATCGTCGTACCCTTGAAGAC
>NZ_JBXAYH010000167.1:0-290 GCF_056782195.1 Dellaglioa sp. CoH-55-MRSF-8 | reverse complement strand
CGCTCTATCACTATCGTTGGACTACACGGCTCATCGATCGCGATCTCGCGCTGTGCGTCAATGATCTGTTGTGGCGTCGGACGCTCCAAGTCCTCGGGAAACGGAGTTAGTCGCAGGGATGCCGGCTCGTCGATACCGAGTTCAAGGTCCACGTGCAACGTGATTCGCGCCTCGTAGAAGGTGCGTACTCCAACCTCAGTCGGGTTCTCCAGCTCCAGCGTATAACGGCGTATCCCAGTGCTGCGAATCGCTCGATGCAATTCTGCTTCTAGCGCCTCCGAGTCGGAGAG
>NZ_JBXAYH010000166.1:0-291 GCF_056782195.1 Dellaglioa sp. CoH-55-MRSF-8 | reverse complement strand
AGTTGGAAGAGCGCGCGGAGCAACGGGCAAAGGGCAACATGTACGAAAATGAATCGTGCCGTATACGTGCCGATCAAGAAAAGCTCGTCGAGCTTAGTGGTGTGCTGGGATCATTGACGTGCACTGGTACCCAGAGTGCGGTTCTCGAACAGGTGCACGCGATTGCGAAGCTCGCATTCGACGAGGTTGCTGTCATCTGGGATGAATCGGAGTCCGAACTTGAGGTTCGCATCTTGTCCGGGCTGCTCGACATGAGCATCTTCCTGCCATGTGAGCGGGCCGGTGACATCC
>NZ_JBXAYH010000165.1:0-292 GCF_056782195.1 Dellaglioa sp. CoH-55-MRSF-8 | reverse complement strand
CTATCCGCAGGTCAAACATCCCGTTGAAGGCGACGAGCATCGGGCCCTGTCGTGCCGTGAAGAACTTCTTCAACGACTTTTTTATGTGCAGGCGTTCTTCCTTGGTCCAGTGAGCAAGCGGGTGATCGACGGACACCGTATACCCTACCTCGGGCTCTGTGTCCATCGCGAACTGGATGGTCAGGATTTTGTTATATAGCACACTCAGGTTACGCGTTTCCGTGTCGAATGCGACTTCAGACGCCTTGTGCAAGCGGCGCATGAGCGTGTCGAATTCCTCGATCGTCTTCAC
>NZ_JBXAYH010000164.1:0-293 GCF_056782195.1 Dellaglioa sp. CoH-55-MRSF-8 | reverse complement strand
GGACTACGTGATGGAGAATGCAGACGTGTAACACGACGGCGCTGATCTTAGGGTCCGCGCCTTTTTGCTAAGGAGGCTAGATGAAGATTAAGAGCAGTATCCACGACTACTACGATTGGGTTGCGCACCAGTACGGCGGTGGCGATCCGAACCTCGTGTACATGCGTGATCGCATTGTGCCCCTTGGCGTGGAAAAGACTCCGTGGGGAACGATCCATACCGAACATGGATTCACGTTTCCCGATGCGTTCAGGAAGTCGCTGAGCCAGTACTGGGATGAGCTGGGTGGTGAC
>NZ_JBXAYH010000163.1:0-294 GCF_056782195.1 Dellaglioa sp. CoH-55-MRSF-8 | reverse complement strand
GTCTCCCGCCGCGTTCGGATTCATGAGCCCGATACGTCGTGGCCCAATCGGGAACGTGTTGAATGAGGTGCCAGAGCCGTCCCATATAATGAAGTCATCCAAATATGAAGCTGCACCGTTTGCTGCCTGTTTGCCGGTGGACACATATAGCTGGGTAATGGCCTGAGCGGCTTGCGCGTAGTTATAAGTTCCTGTGAACTGAAGTATGCTATCCACGTAGGCCGTTACCTTGGTGCTAGCGCCGTTAATCTGGATTGAGGCTTCAATCCAGTGATAGCCATCACCAAGGTACGT
>NZ_JBXAYH010000162.1:0-295 GCF_056782195.1 Dellaglioa sp. CoH-55-MRSF-8 | reverse complement strand
AGTCATACGTGCTTCGATCGGGGTCTGCTGAATCGGCCTTTCGGTTCCAGAACTCCGTTGCGTCCTCAACCAAGAACACATTGATCATGTCATAGACCAGACCCCATCGAGAGTCAGCTACGTCCGGTACGGGATACGGCAGTCGATACTGCGGATCGCGGGACCACGACCTTCCTTCTTGTTCTTCCAACCAATTACACGTGGCTCCGAACAGTGCACGAGGCGACCCCGCGCTCCAGCCTCGGGACCAATCGTGCATTTCCATCAGCTCACGCGCCGGAAGACGAGTGCGGGC
>NZ_JBXAYH010000161.1:0-295 GCF_056782195.1 Dellaglioa sp. CoH-55-MRSF-8 | reverse complement strand
ACATGTATGGGCACGATTTCCCCTTTTATAAAGAAGATGGACCATACAATTTACTACCACGAGAGGNGCAGCCTCGAAGTGGGCAGCGTGGAGCGTAGCGACACGCATTCCACAGGTGATCAGCGTCCCCTGCTGAATTGTCAGGTGAGGGATTCGCTGCGCTCATCCCACCGGAAGGGCTGCGCCCTCCCGAACCCTCCCCTTTCCCATGTTAAGACGGTCGCCCTTAAAAGACTATATGGATGGGTGTTGTAACATCCGGCTCCGAAGGAGCATCCCCGATCGGTACCCGCCA
>NZ_JBXAYH010000160.1:0-296 GCF_056782195.1 Dellaglioa sp. CoH-55-MRSF-8 | reverse complement strand
GTGGAATCCGTGTCCACGATTGGCGTAGGTATGTGTCAGACGATATGGTTGATCTGTGGCCGAAGATGACTCTCGACCAGCGTCGTGAGGTGTACTTGGCGGCGCACGAGCAGGCGTCTAACGAGGAATGGGACTGATGGATACGCAAGAATTTCGCACGTTCATCAACGCCGCCCTCGATCGCATAGAAGCCGAGCACGGAACGATTCCGGTGGTTGCGTGGTACCATGATTGGTATCTGTGTGAACGCCTGCCCGGGATTCTGGTGGTTGAGGACGACGTAGAGTACACACCTC
>NZ_JBXAYH010000159.1:0-301 GCF_056782195.1 Dellaglioa sp. CoH-55-MRSF-8 | reverse complement strand
ACGATCAGGTCCGTGGAGTGTGCGTGCGGAACAGCAAACCGCTTGAACAGCGAGGAACTTGCCTCGGCGCGTTCGCGCACTTCACTGAACGACTGCTCGTTGTACAACACGCCGTCTTTGTAGACGGTGCGGAGCATGTTTTCGCGACCACCCAACTCCGAGGATTGAATGACTTCGAGGATGCCTTCGTCCGACTGCACAACCGCAAGGTGACCCTTCAACGATTTCTTGGATTGAGCGGTAACCGGGTCCTTCATGATCCCGGTCCAAGCCTCGCGGCCATTGGTAATCGCGCTTGCCT
>NZ_JBXAYH010000158.1:0-305 GCF_056782195.1 Dellaglioa sp. CoH-55-MRSF-8 | reverse complement strand
ACTATGGCCCGGCACTTGTTGCCATGGCGTGCCACAACCTTGGCCCGTATTTCCCACCAACCGGCGCGCGTCTGCATGCCGTTAACCGTGTTGTAATTCTCACGACGTATCGAGCCCATACCAGACTTACCGCGTCGTGCACTTCTCGTACGTCGCGCAAACATGTTTAGGCCCGGAAGAAAATTCGAAGATCGTTACCGATGCGCTGGATGCAGATGTTATGCAGTGCAGAACACGCGAACGTGGGTCGATCCAACACACCCTTGTTTACTCGCATCTTGTAGCCCAGCTTGTTAAGAACAAGG
>NZ_JBXAYH010000157.1:0-306 GCF_056782195.1 Dellaglioa sp. CoH-55-MRSF-8 | reverse complement strand
CGGAAGTTGAAGGTCTGTGTCTGACCTTGGTAAGCGCGAATCACAACCCGGATGGGAATGCCATCCTGTAGGGGCACGCTGTCCAAGGTGTGAGTCGCGTCAAATATGGAGAAGTGAACTGTGGGGACCAGTGCGCGTGTGGTCCATGCTATGTGTATGAAGTGCAGCACGTTCAGAGCTTCTAGTGGGAACCCTGTGTCGTTTATGAACAAGCTGACTTCTATACGATCTTTAATTGCGAAACTCATACGCCCCTCAGATCATAATCGGCTGTTGCTGTTGCTGGCTCTTGACCTGTGCACTCAC
>NZ_JBXAYH010000156.1:0-306 GCF_056782195.1 Dellaglioa sp. CoH-55-MRSF-8 | reverse complement strand
GCGTACCACGTGATCTCGATACAGGTATCCTCGAAATTTTGCCGCCCCTCGAATCAGGTCGAGTGATAGTTCATCATGCAGGTTCATTCTGGCTCCGCATCCGGGTAGTCTTCGGCATATTCGACATCTTTGCCGCTGCCGTCTTCGATAAATGTGCCACCTTCCTCGTAATCCACGGGATGGTAGCGGACCATGGTCGGCACCATGCCCATGAAGTAGGCAGTGTGAGCGATATAGCCGCTGCTGAGGCCACCCTCTTCACCCAAATCATGATCAGTTATGAACGCGGGCGCGTCGTAACTTGAC
>NZ_JBXAYH010000155.1:0-308 GCF_056782195.1 Dellaglioa sp. CoH-55-MRSF-8 | reverse complement strand
ACCAATAAGCTCATCCATTTCTTTCTCCTTTGTCCACGCGTACATCAACGTTCATCCGGTTTAGAAGATTTGCCGGCTTGATGAGCTGCCACTTCAGAGATGCCGATGCCCGAGATACCAACATATTTCTTACCGGTTTCCACATCGCGAATCTCGTAGATGCCGCGCTTGCCATCGTACGCAAGCTCGTCTCGGAACACACCGACACGCGTCACACGATACTGACCGTCAGTGACGATAGTACCAAGCGGAGTGTCAGGCTCTGGGCCACACGCAGCAAGCGAAAGCAACAGCAATGATGCAACCAC
>NZ_JBXAYH010000154.1:0-311 GCF_056782195.1 Dellaglioa sp. CoH-55-MRSF-8 | reverse complement strand
ATATCGCGCCGCACCATACGCACGATTCCAGAATTGGCTTCACCGTATTGCGTATACCAGTGTTCGAAGGTCATGCGTCCTCCGCGATCTTGGCAGCAATCATGTAGTCGAGCACGGCCCACAGCAGATGATACGTAGCCAGCTGGGTGTTGCCGCCCATGTTAATGGCCACGGCGTACAGCATGTTGAATGCAGCACACACATACATCAGGATCGACGGAATAGACCTCATTGACCACACTCCTGTTTATGTTCGATGATGAGGGTCTGGGCAAGAACCGCAATCAGCAGCCAGCAACAGCCGCCAACTG
>NZ_JBXAYH010000153.1:0-313 GCF_056782195.1 Dellaglioa sp. CoH-55-MRSF-8 | reverse complement strand
ACGTTCCAGCGCGTATATGCCGATGAAGCACGCATCCACTTGGTGTGGGGTTGTGCGCGATGCCTTATACGTCTCTTCGAGCGTAGAGCCCTTGTGACGCTGGTGCCATGCATTCTTCCATTGCGCGGCCGGTATCGTTAGCATCGGTATATCCGGATAGGTGCCTGCCAGTAGACCGATCATGACGCTGACCATTTCGATGGTGGTGCCCATAGATTGGATACCGCGCGTCATGAAGCGTTCCGCAACGAAGCCGTCCGGTTTGTACAGATCAACCCATCTTTTTAGTTCTGCCAAGAATTCGGTGCGGGAG
>NZ_JBXAYH010000152.1:0-314 GCF_056782195.1 Dellaglioa sp. CoH-55-MRSF-8 | reverse complement strand
ATTAGGAGTGCTAAGGGATCCCCCGGAAACCCCGTCTCGCGACCCAGCCGGGTAGTGCAGGAAACAGGGGGTCTAATTCTACGCGTAAGGTATCCCCCGGATCGCGTATTTTGGACCGGGTATTTTGCTGGGAAAACAGGGACCATAATTCAGGCCCCTGCGGATCGTTACTTGATGACCTCAAACACCATATCGAGCGGCCGGAACGTTTTGGAGATACGGCCGTCTGACGACTGGTGGCGCAATTGGTCGCATGCCACGCGAACCGACCCGTTTTTGTGGACGGCCTCAACAGTGCCCGTCATGCCCTGTCC
>NZ_JBXAYH010000151.1:0-317 GCF_056782195.1 Dellaglioa sp. CoH-55-MRSF-8 | reverse complement strand
CTGACGATTAAATGCGAGCGTATTATCACGCTTGACGATGGGGCCCGGTTCGATTCGTTTGGTCCGCGCTACCTGTACGCCTGTATCACGCCGGAAGGGGCCCCATCGTCTATATAGGGGCGTCTAATGCGATGCCGCGTGAAGGGGAAACGGTGCGCATCAAAGCGGGCATCAAAGAGCACGGCGATTACAAGGGGACGCCTCAAACCCGGATCGCGCGCCCGTCGCGAATCACAGCATAAAGACCGATTAAATTAGTCGGGTATTGTTGACGCGATACCCGACATGGCGCATAATAGAACCATCTTAACCGAACA
>NZ_JBXAYH010000150.1:0-318 GCF_056782195.1 Dellaglioa sp. CoH-55-MRSF-8 | reverse complement strand
ACCCACCGCGCACCCCGGAACGCAAACAGGTGCGTACGATACTGCGCGAGTGTGATCGGCGTTTCATAGACGCGGCCATCCGGGTACACGGCATAGAACGAGCCGATTACGTCGCTCGGTGCCTCAGCACGCGCAAACGACACGGATTGATAGCCCTTGCACCGGACGGGGGCGCTTGCGTTCGTGTTCGTCATTTTCTGTTCCTCAGCGTCAGCGGTTAATGGCTCAGTGAGCCGATGACCCCGATTATGAATAGGAATCGGGTGCCGGGCCAATTGGAAATAACTATGGGGCCGATAGCCGGAATCAATTGGACAA
>NZ_JBXAYH010000149.1:0-318 GCF_056782195.1 Dellaglioa sp. CoH-55-MRSF-8 | reverse complement strand
ACCATCTTCTTAAGATGGAAGGGTGTCAGGTGAACAATATCACGATACCGTTTTTGGATAGGCATCTCAAGGGAGGCTTCGGCCGTGCTAATCGTGTTATCACCGAGCGCTACCAAAAACTGACTATCGTTCCACTGACGCTAGATCGCGAAATGCCGTCTAAGCATCAGCTGGCCAAGGGTCTATTGATCCCCGACACTGAGTTGGTGGGACTCAAGGAAAAGATGGCTGAGCTGAACATGACGACAGCTCAGCTCCACGACATAGTGCGCGCCATTAGACATCCGGACAGCCGCAAGGGAGTGCTTACTAAAACCC
>NZ_JBXAYH010000148.1:0-318 GCF_056782195.1 Dellaglioa sp. CoH-55-MRSF-8 | reverse complement strand
GCTTTATAGCGAAGAGATGGTGGAGCGTGCAGCAGAGTTGCGTGAGTCGGAGCTGAATAAGTTCTACGGTGATCTGTACTTTCCGCACATGGTCATCGTCCCGTACTTCCCGCCCTCGCGTCGCCACTTCAAGGCCTTTGTGAACAGCGTGGCTGACGCCCTGATCGGCGCACCTTTGAATTTTGGGGGTGAGGTTATCAAGGAGCGAGAACTGAGCCGGGCCCCGGCATCCGAGTTCTATCAGGAAATGGCGTTGGGGTACGCAAATGGCCCCGCAGGTTAAGCACATTATCCTGCCGCACTGTTGGGTGTGCGAGC
>NZ_JBXAYH010000147.1:0-318 GCF_056782195.1 Dellaglioa sp. CoH-55-MRSF-8 | reverse complement strand
CGTGCAGTCGGCCAATTCCATCTCGCATCGGCATTGCGTCGTCGCCCGCTCAGCTCGTACTGGGCGTTCACGATAGCGCCGCAAATCGTTTGGCGGTCGGGCTTCGCTTCCAGCGTGGCGAGCGCGTGCTCCATAAGCTCATGTTCTACAGGTGTCATAGGTTCCCCAAAATATGGTTAAGCCACTCGATGCGGGTCGCGCGACGCCGGTCCTGCGCTGCCTGATACTCATCCCAATCGTCTGGGAAAAGCTCGTTGTACGAGGCTAGCCCTTCACGCATCAGCCAGCTCTCTAGACTATCAGCGCCGTCCAACATGC
>NZ_JBXAYH010000146.1:0-318 GCF_056782195.1 Dellaglioa sp. CoH-55-MRSF-8 | reverse complement strand
GAAAAAGGTGTACCCAAAATGTAGATCGCGAGAATCCATCCTGAATCTCGCTCTTGAAAATCTGTATAGGAGAAATTTCGGTGCAAGCTGAAACCACGCAGCAACCTGTTATTGCCGCCCACCTGCGTAATGGGCAGACGGTTATCGCCCGCTACAAAGGCGAAAACGAAACGCATCTCGGGCTCGACAAGCCGTACATTCTGGAGACGTTTCCGGGTGCGGGTCCCGGCGGTCAAACTGGTGTGATGCTGACGCCCTACCTTGGCCACCACAAGGTGTTCGCTCCGCTCGAAGAGTTCGCGATGCCCCACGATATGG
>NZ_JBXAYH010000145.1:0-319 GCF_056782195.1 Dellaglioa sp. CoH-55-MRSF-8 | reverse complement strand
ACACTGCTGACTGCGTGTGGTACGACACCTCAAAAGGCCACGACGCCAGTTCTCGTGTCCGAAAAATCGAGTTTGAACATCGACCCGCAGGCAATAGCACCTTGTGGCCTCCTGTCGAAACTCGACCCGTCGAAGAAATACGACGGGAAGGCGCAGACAGAGGCGATTGCCCAGTGGGCCAACGAACATGACGCATGCGACAATCGCTTTCAGGCTTTTGTGGCGCTCGTGACGCCGCTGCTGCGTATCAACGCGCCTGCTAGTAAATAAGATTTACAGCACCACCAATCAACCCCAAGAGGATCATAATGTCTGTTGC
>NZ_JBXAYH010000144.1:0-321 GCF_056782195.1 Dellaglioa sp. CoH-55-MRSF-8 | reverse complement strand
CATGCTGAATTCGAAGACACCATCAGCGCTGCCCTGATCGAGAACAGCATCCGAGAGGCGGTGCGCCGTATGGCCCGGCAACACCTGTGAAGCCCGTTGACAGGTATGACGTGATCCTAGACCTGATGTCTAGGAATTATGATCAGGCCGACGTACTGGACCGCTGGGCCGTTGATGAGTACGCGGAAAAGACTGGTGCGGCCATGGATATTATGCCGTACGGTGCCAATAAGTGTCCGCAGTTCGGCCGCGACCTTTCGAAGATGGCGTCGATGGGGTATTTGACGCGTGCGCGCACAGGCCTCACTGACATGCGCGGGC
>NZ_JBXAYH010000143.1:0-322 GCF_056782195.1 Dellaglioa sp. CoH-55-MRSF-8 | reverse complement strand
GACCAGTACTTTACGCCTGCGACGCACGCAGCCGCGATTTCCACCGCGACCAGAAAGCCACGCGTGAATCGATTGAACTTGTTCATGTTTTCCTTCAGATACCAGTCAGGAGCACCGCCGATTGCGGCTTGACCACGATCGGGTTGAAATCTGTGGCGTACGAGCGCGTAGCCGGCGTACGATCATCGTCCAGCCAATCCATTGGTGCAAAGTCGTCGAAATCGTCATACGCGAAGTCGTCCATATTCGATTGGTCCAGCGATCGTTCGTGAACTGCGCGCTCGTGCGGGTGCAGGATTCCGGCCTCCATACGACGTACGTA
>NZ_JBXAYH010000142.1:0-324 GCF_056782195.1 Dellaglioa sp. CoH-55-MRSF-8 | reverse complement strand
GGGGTTGACGGCGAACTAATTTTTCTCTACACTCCATTTTTATAGTTTCAGCAGTGGAGGTAGAGTAAGATGAGAAACATGATTCGGGCCGCTATATGCGGCTTTCTTCTGGGGATCGCGACGCTGCCCTCGATGGTTTCGGCCCCAGCCCCTGAGTTCGGTGCGCAGTATGTGCCGGGAGCGGGCGCGAAGCACAAACCTCGTTTCATGGTCGGTCCCGATGGCTCCGATCCCAATGACTTCGTTTCGTCGTTTGTGGCGTTCGGCCGTGAATACGGGTTGACCGATGCGCAGATTGCTGGGGCCTTGGGCTCGGTCCAGCAA
>NZ_JBXAYH010000141.1:0-326 GCF_056782195.1 Dellaglioa sp. CoH-55-MRSF-8 | reverse complement strand
AGATGGAGAAGCCTCCATGCCTGAGTTTCCGTGTTGTCCCGTGCCTCTTGAAACAGCACCTTCAATTTGTGGTTATAAGCGAAGACCACAAACAGAATCGTGAGCGTGGGCACCACAACCGATACCACGAACCATGCGCGCTCCGCGAACGCTGATGCGGGCGTCGCGAAACCCACCAGATAAGTGGTGAGGAATGAGAACGCAATGATTGCTGATTGGAACGAACGATTGTGGAACATGACTTCTCCTTATAGAAATAGGTTCACAGACCCAGCGCCTTCTTGACGATGGTGCTAGCGAGCTTCCCATCATACTGGCCAGCGTAC
>NZ_JBXAYH010000140.1:0-329 GCF_056782195.1 Dellaglioa sp. CoH-55-MRSF-8 | reverse complement strand
CCGTCACGCAGTTGAACAGATGAATTGGGAGCTTTGTACGATCGTCAGAGGTGAAACGCCTGCTTGCCTTTCGGGTTTGGCGTGCCACGACCTTAGCCACGTAATTCTGGAAAAGGCCGGGGCATTCGGCGTGTATCGGATCAAGTGCATGCCACAAAAACATGTCGAGCGTATGAAGGTATTCCAGTGTCGTCAGGTTTTTGCTGATGCGCTCAGTTATCGTTTTTAGCTTCGAAAACGAAGCGCTGTGTTCATACGCCTTCATACCTTACCTATTGCGTCTTTGTTTCAAGGCCGCTACCGAACTTTGTACTGAACGCGGTAGCGTT
>NZ_JBXAYH010000139.1:0-332 GCF_056782195.1 Dellaglioa sp. CoH-55-MRSF-8 | reverse complement strand
GGCCATGATTGGTGACGCACACGACCCGAAGATGGCCAAGAAGTACGGAAAGGGTCTGTGGGTAGAGGCACCGGACGGAAACCTTCAGGGTGTCATCATCGTTGACTCGTATCCGGCAATGAATCCGGACTCTAACGACGATGAAGATGCAGATAACTCTCTGGGCGTGCACGCTCGATTCTTTGCAAAGCATCTGCCTCGTATCAAAGGCCGGATGGGCAAGAAGATGATTTCCCTGATCGGCATGAATCAGCTGTCTGATATTCCGATGGCTATGTACGGACCGAAGCAGCAGGAATCGTGCGGTAAGAAGCTGCGCTACTATTCGGACG
>NZ_JBXAYH010000138.1:0-332 GCF_056782195.1 Dellaglioa sp. CoH-55-MRSF-8 | reverse complement strand
AAATCAATGTGAGCCGCGACGGCAAGCACTTTTTCGCGACGGCCCCGCGCAGCATTACCAGCATGCACGACCTGCAAAGCGTGTACCCTGTTCTCAGCAACGCATTTCCCGCGTCGGACGGTTATGAACTGACCGTAACGCGCTGGGAAAATCGCGGGTATAACGTGAACATGGGCGACAACCGCGAGCCCCCGTCGGCAGCGGATACACTGCTGCGCGACGCTCAGCGCGATCCCGAGTAAAAGGCGCGTGCAATACCCTTGCATAGTGTAGGGGTATTGCGCATCGTCATTTTATCGTGTTATAGTTACGTCACTGGCTCACGACGAACC
>NZ_JBXAYH010000137.1:0-332 GCF_056782195.1 Dellaglioa sp. CoH-55-MRSF-8 | reverse complement strand
ATTAAGACCCGTCAACGCGCCCGTGCCCCGAATCCATACTCGGGATTCCAAAAGTACAGGACTCACACGTGTCGGAAACGTGGCAGTACCATCGGCGGCGTAACTGTACACCAAGAAATCGGTTTTGGCCAATTCATGTACGATGTGTTCCACCAGCGTCCTCCTTATACTCTTTCCACACATCGATCACGACACACAAAAGGGTGAAGCTCCCGACCAAGATCAGCGGCCACCAGTGTCCCGAGCGATAGCCGAGAATTACGAGACCGCACAGAATGCACAGAACGAAGTCCATGATCAGAGAGGGACTGCCCCGGTAGCACGCACGTAAC
>NZ_JBXAYH010000136.1:0-334 GCF_056782195.1 Dellaglioa sp. CoH-55-MRSF-8 | reverse complement strand
GAGCTGGGTTTCGCTGCCGTCATCGATGCCACCCAGATGTATCAGAACACCGCATACTTCCTCGGCCTCTTGAACGAGGATCGGGCTCGTGCTAATATGCCGCCCGCAACCCAGACCGACGTGGACAAGGCAGTGAGTCACGGGTTTGACAAGAAACAATCGTTCCGACACCGCACAAAGGAGAAGAAATGAGCAAAATCACCAAAAGTCGCGTCATCATCGAGTTCGAGGCGTCTTCTGGCTACGAGTCGAAAGAAGAGTTCCAGACGCATCCGAGTTCGCTTCCACTCAGGAATGCGCTGCGCGAGATTTTGCGCGTGCTCCTGATCAACAA
>NZ_JBXAYH010000135.1:0-336 GCF_056782195.1 Dellaglioa sp. CoH-55-MRSF-8 | reverse complement strand
GCGGGGCCCGTAGGCCCCTTCGTGAGTAGGTTAGATATCACAATCCGCGTAATCGTCTTTGAGCTTCTGTTTCTTGTCGGCAACCGATTCGCGCAATTCGCGAACGTCCTCTATTGCGCCGCGCAATTCATCGCGCCAGTATTCCGACACGTGGCGCACTTTGATGCACTCACGGATACGAGTAAGCCGGGCCTCGGTCAAGCTTTCTTCGTGCTCGATATCGCTTTCAAGCTTCTTTGCCTCCTGATAGCGTTCGTCGTATTCTTTGTAACCCTCGGCACTAATCCGTGCGTGTTCGTCGGCTGCACGGGCCGCCTCGCGCCAGTCGTCATAAAC
>NZ_JBXAYH010000134.1:0-336 GCF_056782195.1 Dellaglioa sp. CoH-55-MRSF-8 | reverse complement strand
TGCTAAAGCTGACCGAAACAGGCTCGTAGGTAACGGCCTGAACCGACTTGCTCAGGTTTACTGAGATTCGTGTCACTTTCATTGGTAATTCGTTCTCCGAATTTCACGCAAGATCATGCGCAGGTTTTCCTTGTAAGGCTTCGCGGTCAGGGCTCGACGCTTCTTAGCGCGATTGATGATGCGACGCGCCACTTCCCATTCTGCTCGCGAGTACTCCGGGCACGTGTGATTGGTCTTGTCAAAATCGCACCACGCGAAAAAATGGCGAACGAATCCGGATCGATTCATCTGGGCTCGCATAAAATCAGCCATCGCAACACCCAGCTCACGCTGCGC
>NZ_JBXAYH010000133.1:0-336 GCF_056782195.1 Dellaglioa sp. CoH-55-MRSF-8 | reverse complement strand
GTCCAAAGAGAACCAGAAGGGTTGGCTCTCGATGTTTGAGACTAGCAAGGGGAAGGTCCAGTTCGAGTCGACGATGAACATCGATCGAGATCATAAAACTATCACGATCTCGGACTGGGCCCCGGGCACCAACATCGAAAAGTTCGTGGCCAAGGTCCGGACGTTTGACGAGACGCAACGCTGCTACAACTCGAAGGGCAGCACTACCTACACCATCGAATGCAAGAGTGCGTACAACTACGCGCAGTTCGATAAGTGGGTGGAGAAAGTTCGCAAGGCCACGCTACAGAACCGCAGTTTCAAGATCAACGTGACGCTTCGTGAGGTCGTGGAGAC
>NZ_JBXAYH010000132.1:0-338 GCF_056782195.1 Dellaglioa sp. CoH-55-MRSF-8 | reverse complement strand
ATGTGCGGTTGGCCATCAGGCCCATGGCTTCGGCCTGATCACGCTCGATCTTCAGCTTCTCGCGCACGCCCTTGACCACGAGCCGAAACTTCTTGTAGTTAGGGTCTTCTTTGATGTCGGACAAGAATAGTTCGAGATCAGATTCTTCAGCCATTACAAAACTCCCTTTGCGCGCATGCAGTCCTTGAGGATCATGCCAAGAACACAAACTGCCACAGCGCCTGCCATAAACCCAGCAATAGCCTTCGGTGCAGCCCCTACAAGTTCGGTATCTTTTCGTGTGGCAAACCACGCCACAACCCAACCGCCAACTGCCATAGCGAGCATGAGTAGCAGAC
>NZ_JBXAYH010000131.1:0-339 GCF_056782195.1 Dellaglioa sp. CoH-55-MRSF-8 | reverse complement strand
CCTTTATTTGAATCGCAAAATTACGTAGACGGGCCACGAGTTGTGTTCTTCGTGCCTGTATTTGAGTTCCTGAACTATACAGTACTTTCCACGTATCTGCAACTCCCAATCATACGAATACCCGTAGCGGTTCAGCACCATTGGCTTATACCGCAGCCTACGCCGTCGCATGTTCATGATCAGTAGCACGAAAGCGATGCCGACGTGTCGCCCACCACCCGGAACTTGGCGCGAGTCACACGATTGACCGGCGTATTGTACCCGAATTCCCGCAGCATGTCCGGCACCGTGTATTCCAGCTCAGCTGGATCGTCGGTGCGGTTATCACGACCCGAATAC
>NZ_JBXAYH010000130.1:0-340 GCF_056782195.1 Dellaglioa sp. CoH-55-MRSF-8 | reverse complement strand
CCCATGTACAACATGTCGTCTTTTAGAGTGCTGCCCATCTATACTCCTGAAAGTGGTATACAAAGCGGCAATTGTACACCACTTTCCGATTATTTACTATCGCTTTTCTCGTCTTCGACAATTCGTTCAGCCGCGTTCAGTTCTACCGAAGATTCATGTTTCTTTGAATCTCGCATATTCTGATAAATGTGTTCGACAGCACCCCAGTGCCCGGGACCATATTCTTTTTCTGCTATCCCCTTGGCTTTATCCCACTTGTGCTCCAAACTTTCTTTGCTTCCTTTACCCTCGCGCGCGTCGTGGGTAATCTGACGTGACGGCATTTAAATCTCCTATAGAT
>NZ_JBXAYH010000129.1:0-341 GCF_056782195.1 Dellaglioa sp. CoH-55-MRSF-8 | reverse complement strand
CGCCAACTCCGCGACCTCCCGCAGCCTTTGGTTCGCCTGATTGAGGCGCTCGTATGCTTGCTTCAGGCACCTGTCACGGAACAGGATGCCACCGACCGCCATTTCCAGACGCTCTTCCACCGTGTATAGCGGGTTTTCCCAGAGTTCGTTCATCGCACGGACTTCCCACGATAGGAACCGTCGTCGATGTCATGGAACCGACGCGGCTGCGGTTTATCAAACCAGCCATCTGGATAAGCGAAACTGGCAATAATGCAAATCGCGCTCAGGGCCCCGACAGCGACGCCTGAACAGAACACGAATTCCTGCGTTACTTGAAACATATCGCCTCCAGATGTGAG
>NZ_JBXAYH010000128.1:0-341 GCF_056782195.1 Dellaglioa sp. CoH-55-MRSF-8 | reverse complement strand
GGTGAAGACCGTAGATGGTCAGCAACCCGATGCTAACGGCAATATTGTGGTTCAGGCATCGGATAACAACGCTGCGACCGGCACATCGCTTATCTCAGATAGCGGTTCTACTACTGGGAACATAAAACTCAAAACTCTGGTTGCTGGTAGCAACATCACCATCGCGCCTGATGCAAATGGCAACCTGAGAATCACAGGAACGGTGCCTCCACCGCCTGTTACTTCGGTGTCCGGACAAACCGGTGCTGTCGTTATATCCACGGTGAATAACAATGGAGCAACCGGTACATCGCTTATCTCAGATAGCGGTTCTACTACTGGGAACATAAAACTCAAAACTC
>NZ_JBXAYH010000127.1:0-342 GCF_056782195.1 Dellaglioa sp. CoH-55-MRSF-8 | reverse complement strand
CGATCTGCCGAGGTCGTTTCAACCGAAGGCTAGAGAAATTCTGGAAGATTTTGCAATTGTCAGCCGCCGCGAGCGGGGTTACAAATGATCGACGCTCAAGACGAATACGTTCCGGAAGATGCACCCCGGGTGCCGGGTTTTGCTCATGCTGGTGCCGATTCGCGCGGCCTGTTTCTCGCCGCACTGATCCAGCTTCGACGTGACCCCCACTTCAAAGGCGACATTCTGCTGTCCGCGCTGCGTGTTGCGGTAGGCGATCCGGACTATGAATTCCAGTCTCCAGTCGAGCGCGCGGCTTGGAAAACTATGGCGTTTCCAGTACTCTACGGGTACACTAAAAAC
>NZ_JBXAYH010000126.1:0-344 GCF_056782195.1 Dellaglioa sp. CoH-55-MRSF-8 | reverse complement strand
ACCGGAGCCTGTCGAGTGGATCTCTTCGTGGACGCCGCCGGGACAGTGACTGTCGGTGAGATTAACGCCGTACCCGGGCACGGAGCAGCCAGCACCTTCCCCCGGATCTTCGAACTCGCTGGCGTCAGCCGATCCGAACAACTCGCGCTCATGATCAACGCAGCATTGGAGATCTACCGCACATCCGCGACGGAGAGATTCGTCGCATAGCGTTTCATCGCAACCTACCGAATGAGTTCCTCGGGCCGCAGTCATCGCATGGCCATGCGGGTGTTGGCGATGAGGTTGTGCCATTCCGATGCGGTGTCTGGGGAGACGCCCAGGAGTCGTGCGGCGACCACGGG
>NZ_JBXAYH010000125.1:0-344 GCF_056782195.1 Dellaglioa sp. CoH-55-MRSF-8 | reverse complement strand
CCTTAGACCTGACAGTTACGACGAATCACGCGATCCGAAACGCCGGCAATTGCGCGCTGGCGCTTCAAGCATTCCAGCAGTTCAGCACGCGTTTTCTTGTTGACGGCGCACACGATTGCCTCGTAATCGTCCTTGTAAAACTTGGAGTCACGCTTAAGCGACGCGGCCAGTAGCGTAATCGCTTCCTTTCGTAGCTTACTCATGTCGTAATTTTGCATTGCCAGCCTCAGCGGGTTAGTTGTGTTTGGGTCCGCGACGCGTGCGCGCACCCTCAGCCTGCCGGCCCCGGACGTGAAAAAGGGCACCTAAGAGCCCCTTTTGTTCGGTTGTCCGCGCCTCAGACG
>NZ_JBXAYH010000124.1:0-348 GCF_056782195.1 Dellaglioa sp. CoH-55-MRSF-8 | reverse complement strand
CCCTACGATTTTTTCGATAGCAGAAAGAGCCTCGTCGCGCGTCCGGTCCTCATCCGTGTTTTCGTCTTCGAGGATCAGCAGGTTGTCGTCCACGATGTTGCTCCCAGCTTCCTGCTCCTTCCGCTTGCGCAGAATCAGGTCCGTGATCTCGTTCACGGTGGCGCATCCACGCAGGTCCGCGACAGTGACCGCGACCGCAAAATCGTTGTAAATCTCGTCGCAGACTTCCGCCAGCGGGTGTGCGTTGTACAGATCGTTGTGATCAACGATCGAGTCCAAAACTTCATCGTTGTCGATGTCGTTCCAGATCGTGTAGACGTTGGTCAGCGTTGCTTTCACCTTTTCGGC
>NZ_JBXAYH010000123.1:0-350 GCF_056782195.1 Dellaglioa sp. CoH-55-MRSF-8 | reverse complement strand
GGTTTTTGGGCACGAAGTTCGATATGTGCGACAGATTGACCACATAGAGCGGACCTATGTAGTTCGGGTTGCGCATGTGATAAGCGCCATCGTCTTGGTTCCAGTCCTGCACAACGGTGCGTGGCAGGTCCCGAATGTTCAGCCAGTTAAGGAATCGCTGGAGCAGGGTCGGCGTCGGGTCCGCAGGCTGCGCGAATCGTGTTGGTGATTCTGGTATGAACGGCGGGAACGCTGCGCGCCCCGGATTTAGTTCGTCACTCATTTTTGGACTCCTGTATGTAATACGCGTTATTTACTAGGCTGTTTCGCAGCCTTCCACGCGGCTCTGGCGCGCTCGCGCTGCTCTATCA
>NZ_JBXAYH010000122.1:0-355 GCF_056782195.1 Dellaglioa sp. CoH-55-MRSF-8 | reverse complement strand
ACCGTGAGGTGCGTCCCATGTTCAAGTCGCTGGAGCAGTATCTAGGTTTGGAACTGGATCGTGTCCGGCACACGGAACTCGAACAGTTCGCGGAAGAGCACAAACAGTTCGTGCGCCTGAACGACAAGAAGGACGAGGCTCTGTTCGGCATCGAATGCCACACGCTCAAGATTCGTGCAGGCTACGACGCGCGCATTGACGCCACTGTCTATCAAGGCTTGATCGAAGGCTATGCTCCGTACGAGGTCTTGTTCGATACCGGATACCGGTCCAGCGTGGACGAGGTGCTGACGTACCTCAAACTCGGTGTCGAGAATCTGGGCCTCGGGAATCCCGATCTCGACGAGGAAGATGA
>NZ_JBXAYH010000121.1:0-357 GCF_056782195.1 Dellaglioa sp. CoH-55-MRSF-8 | reverse complement strand
ATGAAGAAGTGATTGCCGCAATCGTCGCGGCAGCTACCTCGCGTATGGTGCGGCCATGAGCGCAACGCCAAAGTTCCCGATTTACCAAAAACGCGAATTTCGGTGCGGCAATCATCACGAGGAAGAGTACCTGATGATAGCTCCGAACTACCGCCTACGTGTGTCGTTGGTGTGGGAGCCGAAGCCAAATGCTCTGCTGCACGTCAGTCATGAAGCTTACGATCCGGGGCACGGCATAGACCCCGAACTTCTGACGCTTTGTAAAAAAGAAGACTATACGTGCTCCGAACAAGAGTTCAACGGGGCGCTTAGGGTCGCGCGTGGCCGCATCGACGCGTTTATCAACGCTAATCGTGG
>NZ_JBXAYH010000120.1:0-357 GCF_056782195.1 Dellaglioa sp. CoH-55-MRSF-8 | reverse complement strand
AACCCTGACTTCGACTACACCAAAACGGGTGATCCGTACAAAAATGGCGGTCCTCCGGGAGCAGCGGCAGGTGTATCGATGCCAGTTCCTGTTGGCCCCAAGCGCGACCTTCCGATACCTACTGACGAAGAGTATGCACGGGGGACGTACACACAGAACCTGATGCGCGCTCTGGGCCTTAACGTTGGTGGATCAACCACATCTCAGCAGCTCACGGTCAACAATCGAAGCACGCTAATACCGCCACCAGCAGGAATGGCTGGCCTAGGCAGTACGTTCTCGGTTCCGGTCAACAGTGCGCTCATGAAGCCCGGAGTGTCAATGAACCCGAATTCGATGGCCGTTGTTCCTGAGCAC
>NZ_JBXAYH010000119.1:0-358 GCF_056782195.1 Dellaglioa sp. CoH-55-MRSF-8 | reverse complement strand
AACGGAGTCACCGTCCGCACCCGGCCCAAGTTCGATTGCCGTGTCTGGCAATTGCCGAACGAGAGCGAAGCGTTCGACGCATTTGCGTGGCGTGAGGCGGATGCGACACGCAACTCGTTGCAGATGCTGTGTCAAGCACACTTCTCACACCGTCAGCTGCACGGCAAGAACACGCGGGCTCAGCACGACATGCTGCACGATATCGGCCTCAACTGGAACAACGAGCCTGCTTCGTTCAAGCGTGGCACGTACGTCCGACGTATCGTGGAGGACAGAATGTTGACCGAAAAGGAGCTGCTTGCAATTCCCGAGAAACATCGGCCGAAGGGCCCGGTGACGCGGCCCCGCATTGCGGTCC
>NZ_JBXAYH010000118.1:0-359 GCF_056782195.1 Dellaglioa sp. CoH-55-MRSF-8 | reverse complement strand
AGATATAGGTGCGGTAAGCAGACGCGGTGATCGGAAACAGGCGAGACAGGGTTTTCTTGGCCTCAGCAACGGTTCGGATTTCTTTATCCTTCCCGTTGACGTGGATTTCCAGCTTGTCGGTTTTGCCGCGCATTATACGCCGCACCAACACCTTCTTTCCTGCGTGGCTCATGAACTCGATGTCGCGGCGGCCTTGCTTGATCTTGTCCGAACGCTCACCGATTTGCGGTTCGTCATACATCACTTCAGGCAACACTGAGAAGAGCAATGATTTGCCTACCCCATTCGAGTTTTGCGATGCCTTGCCCGCAGCGCGGTTCAGCCCATAAATGGTGCTAACCCCGCACGGCGGCTCAAAC
>NZ_JBXAYH010000117.1:0-360 GCF_056782195.1 Dellaglioa sp. CoH-55-MRSF-8 | reverse complement strand
GCCATTATCGAATGTGCGCCTCATGCACCCCTTTAGACGAGATCACCCCATGCGTCGCGAGCGTAGCGCGCGGCATCCGCCAGCAATTCAGCGCGTGTCCGGTATTGCGGTCCGACGCATGCCGCGCGGTCTTCGCCGTCGTGCATGTCAACAAACCGCCAGCAAGGGACGCCCGCCGGATTCGAATTCGCGTACCCGAGCCCAGCAAACCGCGATGCGTGAATGGTGAGCCGATTAACGCCGTTATAGAGTGCCATTGTGTAATCCGTTATGTGTTGAACGTGAGACAAATAGTAACGGGGCCTCTCTGGCCCCTCACCCATCCCCGAATTTCTTCATCTTGCTTTTTCTCTGCCCCCC
>NZ_JBXAYH010000116.1:0-361 GCF_056782195.1 Dellaglioa sp. CoH-55-MRSF-8 | reverse complement strand
ATCGAGAAGTACGCACAGAATTATCGTGAATGGAGTGTGCTACACAACTCGTAAAGAGCTATGTGATGCATACGGAATCAAGGTTGCAACATTCAGGGCGCGCGTGGCGCGTGGGTTTACGGTAGAGGAAGCTCTGTGTTCTGATGATGGGAGAACAACACGATGGAAATAACTAAGGAGGTCACGTGCTGACCCTACCGCAAATTGCTCAAAGGACGAGCCAACGCAGACGCGAGAGCGCAAAGTACGTGAAAGTCACGTACATGAAGAAGGGGTAGGGTCCTGCCCGTGTCATCCTGAATTGCTGGAATCTCCTGAAGCCTGCTGGCCACAACGCGGTTGGAAACGACGAACGTGATGG
>NZ_JBXAYH010000115.1:0-362 GCF_056782195.1 Dellaglioa sp. CoH-55-MRSF-8 | reverse complement strand
CGTTTCATAGTCGAGACCAGCTTGCTTCAACGCCTCGATCGTCTTGTGCAGCTCGGCATCGTCACGACTCGTGACTTGTACAGCAAACATGGGCCGCATCAGATCGACTCCCGCTGTACGATGTGACGCGTGCGGGCCTGAAGACGATCCGCCAAATCACGCATGCGTTGCGCGTACTGCAAGAGACGGTTGACTTCGGTCGCGCTGTACACGGGGTGGTTGTTCACCATGTTGTGTTCGGCAGTCACGCGCAGCATCGGGGCCCGGCCGCTTGCAATCAGCTCTTGAGCAGTCAAGCTCGTGAAACCCAAGGGCTTCAGGTACGGCGGGTCGTCGAGTTCCCAGCCCGGAGCACAGCCACC
>NZ_JBXAYH010000114.1:0-365 GCF_056782195.1 Dellaglioa sp. CoH-55-MRSF-8 | reverse complement strand
GTTCGATACGACGGCCGCTAATATTGAGGAAGCCGAAGAATACGAGCAGTATAAAAAGAATAACGCCCGATACAACGAGGCGTATGCAGAGCTGAGTGAGGTCACGCAGAACCTGATCGAAGAGAACGGCAGAGAGCTTGCGGCCGAGATGGCAAAGAACGCGTACACGGCGTATACAGAAGCCAGACTCGCACTCAAGCGTGTCGAACTTGAAATAGAAAGCGTTCGCGAAGAGGCAGAATCCGAATTGCCGGAAAAGGCGGATAAGCCTGAAGAGGAAGAAGCTGATCTGGAAACCTTGGTTCGGGTCTATGAGCATCAGCTCGAACATGCAGAGAAGTTCGCAGAGGGCAAGTGCGAGTCTT
>NZ_JBXAYH010000113.1:0-365 GCF_056782195.1 Dellaglioa sp. CoH-55-MRSF-8 | reverse complement strand
CCCAAGTTCAGACGACGCAAGAAACGTGCATCATCCATCGTGATCTTGAAGTCTGCGGCACGAGGCTTTTCACCACCATGACGGTGCTTGAAATAAGCCCATGCGTAGAGCTTGCAGTTTTGAAGAACGTAGCCGGTTGCGCCGCCCACTCCCTCAACGCCTTCGGCCCGGATCACGGCCAACACACGGTCAACCGAGTACGGGGCCTGCTCACGCAATTGAGCGACGAGCGCATCTTGATCGGTACGGCCAAACAGATAGGCGAAGGTGGCACCCGCAAGCGCCGGAAACTGCTGTTCATCGAACCCGAAAATCTTCCTGAGCACTACCCTCTCCTATTTACACATCACTCGCCATGCTTCAGC
>NZ_JBXAYH010000112.1:0-365 GCF_056782195.1 Dellaglioa sp. CoH-55-MRSF-8 | reverse complement strand
CGAATCATGGGCCGCGCGCCAAGCGTTCCAAACGGTTAGCGTCGTTTACGAGTCGCTGAGTCACGAAACGGAATTCGTGGCAACATGCAGTATGCGATTCACATGCGACGTGCGCTCGACGCTGGCTCAGTTTTTGGAACGCATCGAAAGCGAAGCCGCCGACCGGGGCCTTTGCATCATTGAGGATGCGGCTACACGGCTCCCGGTTCCGGGCATTCAACAAGGGTAACAAGGGCGATCATGAAATACGATTGGTTTGTGAGTACACAAAACGCGGCGGGGCCTGTCTCGGGCATCTACTGCACGGACACGGGTAACACCGTGCAGGAATGGCCGGGCGACGACGGCACCATCGCGCAAGCTGA
>NZ_JBXAYH010000111.1:0-365 GCF_056782195.1 Dellaglioa sp. CoH-55-MRSF-8 | reverse complement strand
CCCAAAAACCACCAGAACGTTGGTTTTGCGGACCTCGTGATTCAGCCGAATGACCTCGACAAAAAGCGCGCCGTCGTCAAGATTCCCGCGACGTGGCTTCCGGTTGACATTTCTCCGTACGTCCATCTGCTTCGCACCAATCTCTCGTTCCAACGCCTTTTGAATTTGGGGCTGCTGGCGTTTGTGAGTCCGAATCGCGCGGACCTTATCCTAAATTCTGACGAGGGCGGGGCAGAGTTGGAACGTGTTGAGCGTGTTACTGATAGCGCCACATTCAAACGCTACTGGCCTAAGTCTGCACAGATGTGGAATTGGGAAGAGAATGAGTACGTAACATAAGGAGATCAAGTGGCAGAGTTTGTGGC
>NZ_JBXAYH010000110.1:0-366 GCF_056782195.1 Dellaglioa sp. CoH-55-MRSF-8 | reverse complement strand
CCTTTATCGCCGACCTCGTCGTCGGCACAGGCGTGGGCCAAATCAAATCCGGAGCACCCGCCCGCGGCGAACGCATCGCCAAGTACAACCGGCTCACCCAAATCGAAGCTGGCACCGCACGAATCCCCTACGGGTTACTTCCAACCACCGCCCGCGCGACCGACGCGGTCGCCCCCTAAGCCGCTCGCGACCCATTCAGGAGTCCACGCCTTGAACGCGAGCCGAGAGGGAGCGCTTATACCGAGCGCTCCCTCTCACCCTTACAGGAATTCCGCATAATCGAATAGCGCACATTGCCGACAATGGGGATCGGCCGCGGCGTGGAGGAGATTCTGATCGAGCCCAGCCGGTGAGTCTGACCGATGC
>NZ_JBXAYH010000109.1:0-366 GCF_056782195.1 Dellaglioa sp. CoH-55-MRSF-8 | reverse complement strand
CCCAGAGGTGAGCGAGGTTGGTGCTCCGCTCACTGGGAACGTGAGTGCGGCCCCGCCAAAAGCTCCTGCCGACAAGTTGATTTGCCCGGCAATGGCACTATTGGTCACGAACCATGGGTAGTTCGCGGCCAGCGTGCCAGAAGGATAAATGTCGAAGCCTTCGGCCGACGCAATGAATTGTGCTGGCATTTTCTACTCCTTATAGCCAAGTGCCACGAAGTGTAATGGTTATTAGAGAAATGTTTGTAGTCGCGAATTGATAGGAGAACTGATCACCCGGAGCAAACGTCGTGGTTGATTGAACACTCGTAAACGAGTTGCCGTTCACTGTGTCTATGTTAAGTGTTCCTACTTGCGTTCCTGTGT
>NZ_JBXAYH010000108.1:0-372 GCF_056782195.1 Dellaglioa sp. CoH-55-MRSF-8 | reverse complement strand
CATATACCCAGAAAAGTGGCATCGGCTTATCGAACCCGAGCAGGGCCGCGACGGCTTCGGCGGTCTGGGGCGTCAATTGGTCATGCAGGGTTTTCGCGTTCATATTCGTTACTCCTTATCCATCATTGCGAGTCGCGACCGAATCCACGATAGACGCTCGCTCGTTGCGGTTTCAGTGAAAAACACCCAGCCCGCCCCGCGCGGTTCGCACGGCGTGCCGTTGATTGCACCATAAGCGGCGCACACGTCGGCGGGGCGGTTCGCATGCAAAAGCCTGTAGCCGTAGACGGTACAGGCCGCGCCGCTTGCGTCAGGGCCGCGAGCCCATAGCAGGGCCTTACGGGCTTCTGTCGTGACACCCCCAGCCGTCAC
>NZ_JBXAYH010000107.1:0-372 GCF_056782195.1 Dellaglioa sp. CoH-55-MRSF-8 | reverse complement strand
CCTGCGGCTGGATCACCTCCTTTCTAAGGAATATTACGGAAACCTACACACTTGTCGAAAATTTGTTTAGTTTTGAGAGATCTACTCTCAAAAGCGTTTACGGGCCTATAGCTCAGCTGGTTTAGAGCGCACGCCTGATAAGCGTGAGGTCGATGGTTCGAGTCCATTTAGGCCCATTTACCAATTAATAAAATACCCATTATGGGGCCTTAGCTCAGCTGGGAGAGCGCCTGCCTTGCACGCAGGAGGTCATCGGTTCGATCCCGTTAGGCTCCATTGACAATATTAATTGTCGAATTTGTTCTTTGAAAACTAGATAATATTTATTAAATTTTTAAGCAATAAGCCGAGAAACACCGCGTTTTATTAGTT
>NZ_JBXAYH010000106.1:0-374 GCF_056782195.1 Dellaglioa sp. CoH-55-MRSF-8 | reverse complement strand
ACATCACGTGTAACCGTCAGGGTTTCGCGCGTAAGTGCCTGACGAAGATCAACGTCGAGCAAGGCGCTATTGTTCGCTTCCCGCTGCGCACGAAGAACGTTACGGCTGTGTACTCCACGAGCCCGACGAAGATTCAAGCTCAGTTCACGCGTGACAAATGGTTTACGCCGCCGGAACTGCAACTGGTGACGCGCCCGTTCATTCCGCAGAACGAACTGAACCAGTCAGCTGGTGATGTGCTGCAAGAGAAGTATGTCGAAGCTACCGAAGCTATCATGGTCGGTGAAGACCGTCTGTGGTACTCGCAAGTTAAGGCACTGATCGGCGTCGATAACCCGCTGTCGATCATCCCGGGCCAGCTCACGCCGTACACG
>NZ_JBXAYH010000105.1:0-374 GCF_056782195.1 Dellaglioa sp. CoH-55-MRSF-8 | reverse complement strand
CCGCAGTACACGACAAACAGTCGCATACCGTCCCGGACGCCGACCCATTTCGGGTCCGTCTGCGTTTTGATCTCGACGAGAGTGCCGAGCGGAAATCGATGGCTCTTTTTCGCGTTATCCGCGCGGTACGTATTGCCAGTTTCAGGATTGATCAAATCGGCTACGTTTTGCACTTTGCGCTCCTTATATGAGAACAGGGCCCGAGTTTACGCCGGGGCCCTGTTCCTGTCAACTACTTACTTCTTTTTCTTGAACGCTTCCCACATCATAGAATAGTCGTGGGTGCCTACCTGCGTACTGAGGTTCATGAACGGGATGCTCAGTTCCACAAAATCGCTTTGAGTCAGCGACTTGCGGGAAAGCAGGGCCTCGAC
>NZ_JBXAYH010000104.1:0-377 GCF_056782195.1 Dellaglioa sp. CoH-55-MRSF-8 | reverse complement strand
CGAAGAACCCGTGGAGCATTCTGTATTTGCGGTTGAGCGAATGTCGCGTCCGGTGGATGCCAACCAGAATTTGATCGGCGTTGGCCACGTGCTCATCATCGACGCGTGTGCCCGGAGCCCAGACCCGAGTCTCACCGTAGAGCCCGGGCTTGATCTTTTTCTTAGCACGTATCCGCATTGACAACCAGATTAGCGGATTCTCTTCAGCAACCCGCTCGATCTTGGTGAGCATCACATCGGCTCGGCCACGCACGAAGTAACCTTCTCCCTTCACAGGCTTCAGCTGGAACGGGTCGCCTACCACGAGAATAGGTACTCCGTACTCCAGAATATCCATCGCCATGTCCTCGTTGACCATGGACACCTCATCAACGATC
>NZ_JBXAYH010000103.1:0-380 GCF_056782195.1 Dellaglioa sp. CoH-55-MRSF-8 | reverse complement strand
CCATCGGCGTTTGTGAACGCGACGATAACGTCGGCCAGCTCGGACTTATAGACGAACATCTCCTTCTCGCCCGAGCACCCGATCTTCTCCATCATCTTCTCGATGAGTTCTACAGGGCCGCGCTTACTGAAGAACTCCTTAGTCACCTTAGGACTACTGATGGTGACCTTGAATCCGGGAGTGAGGTAGGCTGCGAGTTCAGCCCATTCGATAGCGACGGACGCCGGGAACGACTTAGCGCTGAAGATTGAGGTACTGGGTACGACCCGGATCAGGGTGCCACGTTCCGGAGTCTTACCATCCCAACGCTTTGGGCCTTTCTTCATCTTCGTGACTTCGGTCACGAGGTGGCCATTCTCGAATGCGACGTAGTACCATGC
>NZ_JBXAYH010000102.1:0-381 GCF_056782195.1 Dellaglioa sp. CoH-55-MRSF-8 | reverse complement strand
TGGCGCTAAGAAGCTTAACTTCTGTGTTCGACATGGGAACAGGTGTATCCTTCTTGCTATCGCCACCACACTCTTTTACTACTACATAAAACAATTTTGCAACCACTAATGCCGGCTGCAGGAGTCGAACCTGTGACCCTCGGTTTACGATACCGATGCTCTACCAACTGAGCTAAGCCGGCGAAAATGACCCGTACGGGATTTGAACCCATGTTACCGCCGTGAAAGGGCGGTGTCTTAACCACTTGACCAACGGGTCATATACATAAAAATGTGTTAATCAGTTAGATTAGCACATTTTTAAATTTATTATTAGCATGGCAACGTCCTACCCTCGCAGGGGGCGACCCCCAACTACTCTTGGCGCTAAGAAGCTTAACT
>NZ_JBXAYH010000101.1:0-383 GCF_056782195.1 Dellaglioa sp. CoH-55-MRSF-8 | reverse complement strand
AAATAACCACGACCGGCCTTGATTTCTCGGATTTCTCCGTCAACAAGTGGCTTCGTGCTCATTCCATCTCCTTTGAGACAAGCATGAACAGCAGATCATCCACGCGACGGACTGCCCCGATCTCGTCAGTCTGCAAGTCACCGGTCTTCACTTCCTCGATAACGGTGTCGAAGATGCGCCGAATTTCACCGGTCCGCACCATCTGCCCCATCTCGAATCCAAACTTCAAAAGACGGCGACCCAGCTGCGATTTTGCAGCGGGCTCCGTGTCCGCCACCTCGAACGCTTCCACCCAGTCATCGAATTTCATTCGTCCTCCCCATCAAGGCTCTCGTACCTGCGTTCCAACCGGTCCAGCGCCGAGCACCAGTCCGGCCCAAGTG
>NZ_JBXAYH010000100.1:0-383 GCF_056782195.1 Dellaglioa sp. CoH-55-MRSF-8 | reverse complement strand
GTATATGCCTGCTGCATGGCAGCGCCGATACGAGCACGACTATCATCTACTTCTTTACGAAAGTCTTTAAACTCGTCAACGCTCATACTGCCTTTTGCAGCGGCCATGATCGTCATAGTCTCGTTCATGACAAGCATAGCCAGATCACGCATCATGGGCCGCAAAACCGATTCGCTGATAGTGACACCAATAGCACCTCGATCCCGAGTTTGCTGCATGTCCGTCACAAGTTCCCGAATAGTCATCATCAGGTTGTTGAACGAGTGAACACCATAGCGTCCCTTCGATTCGCGAATCCCGTTTTCGACTTCGGCAACAAGATCAATACAGGTTTGAAGAGCGCGCTTCTGAATCACGGATGCTGCCGAATCAGAATCACCGAC
>NZ_JBXAYH010000099.1:0-384 GCF_056782195.1 Dellaglioa sp. CoH-55-MRSF-8 | reverse complement strand
GATCATTCCAGCGGCCATCCAGATCACGCAGGACCTGGATGCGGGTCCGAAGCTGCACGTCGTCCAGTTCGTCGTATGCGGCACGCAGCACTGCGGTACCAGCCTCATGCATACCAGCTCTATCCAGAGCATGCGCCCTGTTGATCGCAGTCGGAATAGGGCCCTGTTCTTGTGCATAAAGCACTTTCGACGCATATTCTTCGAACGGAACGGCGTCCCGCGCATTGATCAACAGCGGATTACCGTTGACGACAGCAACCTGCGAATAGAACTTTCGGTCACCGCGATCCGAGGTAATTGTGAACCAGTAGCAGCCGCCGTTCTCCAGTTTATCCCAGTCCCTGATCTTCCGTACCTGCGTCATAAAGCTCTCCTGTTTGTAGA
>NZ_JBXAYH010000098.1:0-386 GCF_056782195.1 Dellaglioa sp. CoH-55-MRSF-8 | reverse complement strand
GGAATCACGTGCGGCAGTCTCCGCGACTTCTTGCACTATTTCAAGGAACCCGACGAAGTAGAAAAACGCGCAGTAGAATGAAAAAGCCCCGACAGACACAAATCTGTCGGGGCTTTTTGCTATCCACGGTAGTCCATGGAATCGTCGATGTCTGGCGGGTATGGAAGAATGTCGAATTCGGCGCGGTTGCCTTCGTCTGTGTCCAGCACCGTTTCCTCGACGCTCGTGACAAACAGCTGGAGCGGGAGCGGTGTCACACGTATACGCTGGGCCGTACGCTCGTCAGGCACCACGATGCTAACGCGGTGGACCTGAGGATCGAAGTAAGGCTCCTGCTTCAGCATCTTCTGGAGCCGCGTAATCGAGCGCCGGGCCCGGGCACGGAC
>NZ_JBXAYH010000097.1:0-388 GCF_056782195.1 Dellaglioa sp. CoH-55-MRSF-8 | reverse complement strand
ACACCAGACCACGCTCGCGGAGCGAGGCCCGGACTTTCTTCCACTCCGAGAACGGGAGAAGCGATCCACTGTCTACCGAATCAGGAGGCATGTACATCGTGAACGAAGAGCCACGGGTTTGGCGATCCGGGCTCCCGATCAAAATCAGCTGCCCCTTGGACGTGTAGCCCGCGACATAGCCGACCAGATAGTTCGAGATGTACTGATCCCCAATGCAGAAGTAAAACTTCTGGCCCGGGTCATACTTTTTCCGCTTCTGGCGCAGCAGTGCGGTTGCGATACGACGTTGCGACGGATTCCAATTACGGAACAGCGTCACGAACTGAACGAATTGATCGCTGTTGCCCGAGAGCTGCGTCACATCTGGCGTGTAGCACGAAGGCGCGAC
>NZ_JBXAYH010000096.1:0-389 GCF_056782195.1 Dellaglioa sp. CoH-55-MRSF-8 | reverse complement strand
ACCAGACCCTTGACCGTAGCCATGTTCCCGATCGCAATCTTGTCGCCTTCTGCCATCGTGAGGTCGCCCACGAAAAACGAGATGCGCAGACGATCCCCGATCGGGATCACCCGGGACCCGGAACTCAAGCTCCACATTCGGCTCCATGTTGCTCGGATCGTTCAGGGCCACGCCCGAGATACAGCCATAGACGCCTACAGCGTCGCCAACACGAAAAATCATTTCAACTCCTTCCAGTAGTTAGACGGGTCGATACCGGCCTCTGCCAGTTCCTGTTCCCCGAAACCGTTACGCAAATCCTGTTCCATCAGGTCCCATACACGCCGCGCGTTATCGCGTAGCCACAGCATAGCCCGGTAGTCGGAGCCACGGGCCCGCAGCTCGTTGAC
>NZ_JBXAYH010000095.1:0-389 GCF_056782195.1 Dellaglioa sp. CoH-55-MRSF-8 | reverse complement strand
GCGCGGGAGTACCGGACGCGTCGTGAATTTACGGCTCATGAACTTCTCCTTGCTTGATGTGATTGTACGCATGGTACAGGACGTGGCCATCTACGTCAAGCTCGTTACGTCACGCGGTACCATCATCTCGGAACCGCGAATCAATTGCAGAACATCGGAGGCGGTGAGTTCCAACTCCTGAGCCGTTATCCCGTCTTCGATCAGGAGCGTGTGGTTCTTCAGGCCGTTGACCAGACGTAGCGTTACCAGCTTTTTCTTGGACGCGGGCGCGGCGTCGGCCACCACTTCGAGACCGGTGCCGTTGCATTCCCTGACCGCCTTCAGGCCGTCGATCTTAACGTGGACCTTGCGTGCCTCATCGATCTTGACCACGGTTCCGAATTTCGCAC
>NZ_JBXAYH010000094.1:0-389 GCF_056782195.1 Dellaglioa sp. CoH-55-MRSF-8 | reverse complement strand
GAACTGTTCTGGGTACTGAACACGTCCAATTGCGATCGAAATTTCGTGGTATCGCTTTATTTCATCAACCACCAGCTTCCATTGTGGGCTGAGAATACCTATATCCTGCACCCACCCATCCTTATCAGGCTCGGGGCTTCGACAAACAATCATGTCTGGGTCTTGGCCCCGGGGCTTGCATAGTTCTCGCGCTGCGCGTTCGAGTTGTCGTTCGTTCATACGCTGGCCTCGTACATAAGTTCCTTTTCATCACGGCCAAGACCCAATGCTACTGTAGTCAGGCTCCTATGGATGGATGCACGCTCTTCTGTAGTAAGAGCGCGTGATGCACCGTTGATGAAGGCGCTGCGCGTCGAGCCACGCACAATGTGTTCTGGCATTGGATCGCC
>NZ_JBXAYH010000093.1:0-390 GCF_056782195.1 Dellaglioa sp. CoH-55-MRSF-8 | reverse complement strand
ATGGAGTTGTCGATAACATTGAGCGACATACCTCCACCAGCCTTACCGATAATGCTCAGCTGGTACCAAGGACCCCAAGAGCCCGAAGAGCAGACACGCCAGCATACCGGAGGACCACCGTCTCCCTGTCCAATTGGATACCACATTTGGGTCACCGAACCGCCACCTGTTCCACCTCCGCGCTCAGGACAAATCTGCATGAGGTGGAACGAAGTGCCTGTACCGGGAATGCCCTGATCGGCTGGCGTGTTGTGCGGGTTGCCGAACGGCCCGTTCCAGTAACATGTGTACAGACCGGATGGGAATGCTAGATTATTCAGGTCATCGCTGTTGGTAAGGAATCGGCCAGTGTTGGCGCTAGGTTCGTGCAGAAGACCGTAGGCACTAATG
>NZ_JBXAYH010000092.1:0-392 GCF_056782195.1 Dellaglioa sp. CoH-55-MRSF-8 | reverse complement strand
CTTCTGCGAAGTCGTCATCGGCCCTCACCTCCACCAGCTTTTCCGAGTCGTTCAGCAGGTAGAGATATGCATGTGTCACGATCCGGCCACGAGTTTCTCCGCGATTCGGGTCCGAGAATACCTGCTTGAATCGGAAGGCCAGCTTCATCGTATCGCGGCTTACCTGAATACGCGTTTCTTCAACTGCCTCGCGGCATGACGTGTTGAAGATGGTTTCTCCGGCGTGGGCAAAGCCACCCGGGAGTGCCCACAGGCCTTTTCCCGGATTGAACTTGCGTCGTCCGAGAAGCACGTGCCCAGATTGGATGATCACTGAATCCGCAGTCGTCATGATTGGGGCGTACCTCAACCCCATACCATCGCGCCCGCGATACGAGTGCTCGCGCAGGTAC
>NZ_JBXAYH010000091.1:0-394 GCF_056782195.1 Dellaglioa sp. CoH-55-MRSF-8 | reverse complement strand
GCTACGCATATCCAACACGTAGCCGGTTATCTGACTCTCAAGCAGAGGATTGATATCGTCGGTGAGTGCACACCTGATCAGGTAGCACTTATCAAGGACTTCGAAGCACAGCTGAAAAAGTATGGTGTTGAGGAACGCGTTCGTATCACGTGCAAGGAGTGTGGCGCGGTTTCATAGACGAAGCTGTCTCTGGCCGCCCACAGCTCTTTTCCCTTTGAATAGTTCAAAGGATACGATGGAGCGGTATAAGCTAATTGCGTCGGAGTACGGATTTTATCCACCCGATGATATACCGGTCTATCGTTTCCAGCAGCTTAGCGAGGCCGCACAGGAACGACGTGACAAACGAATCGAGGCCGCCGAGAAGGGGCACACATTCGTTGGATAAAAGAGG
>NZ_JBXAYH010000090.1:0-395 GCF_056782195.1 Dellaglioa sp. CoH-55-MRSF-8 | reverse complement strand
CCGAGCCGAGGCCGCGCGTATCGAGCAATGTTACGACAACGGGGATGACCCGTACGAAGGATAAAAGATGAGCGAAAAAGAAAAACGTGTGTTTTTCACGCAAGAGTGGCAGAAGCATGAACGTGAGGTGACCTATCCGTACTACCGAGCAAAGTCCGAGGTCACAGAAAACGATCGCGGGAGTTACGTGTATGAACGCGTAGAGCGCACGAAGATCACACGTATCGAGGTCACGGCGGGATCGCAGTACAAGATCAGCACGCACCGAAATACGAGTACGGCGACGAGTCGGGACGAGAGCATCTTGTATATGCTGGGTTCCTACCCATATGCATGTACGGAACAGCAGTTCAACGAAAAGATGAGTGAGGCGCTTGCCGCGATTGGTGTCGAGA
>NZ_JBXAYH010000089.1:0-400 GCF_056782195.1 Dellaglioa sp. CoH-55-MRSF-8 | reverse complement strand
ATGATACCCCCTTAATTGTACACGTGGCGGCCCAGCGCGGCGGCCTGAATCACACAATCCACCGTGTACGAGTGCGCGTCGTGATCCGGATCGATGATCGCTCGATACAGGTCGGCACGAATCCAACCCGCGACCAGTGCATGCGACTCGCGTACCGTCATATCGTTGAGCAGGACGCGGCGGATGCCCTCCGTAACCTCGTCCAGCGCAAGCCGCCGCGTGCTCTGCGGCTTTTCCTCGTCGCCGTACTCATCCACCGTCAGCACGCGCGGGGGCGTGTAGCCGTGTTCGTCGGCTTCTGCGTATTCTTCGGCCGTGACCCCGGCCCATTCGGAACACTCGTATTGCGCGCGATCCATCAGGCTGTAGACGAGTGCATGCGGAATGTCGAGCGTGAGTG
>NZ_JBXAYH010000088.1:0-401 GCF_056782195.1 Dellaglioa sp. CoH-55-MRSF-8 | reverse complement strand
AGGACGTGGTAATCATCCGAATCGCTCTCGCATTTCGGGCACGAGGTCCGAGAACTTCATCAAGTCACCTTCCCGGATTAGCACGTCCTCACCGATGTCCGAATACACCTCGGCCCAGATGCCGTGACTTTTCAGAAACGCGGCCATGCGGTTGGCATCGGCAATGCCACGGTTATCCGGACGGAACGTCTGGACGACGACCAGCGTGTCATCAGCGTTCTTCTCGCGAGCGAAGCGCTCACGGCGATGACCACACGACGGACCCGGCACGCAATGACCGCCCGTCATGTAGCAGCGGAAGCCGTTGTTCGTGGCGTAAGTCTGGGCGACAACAACCTCGCGCAGCGGGCACTCCTGTGCCGCGTACCCCGGATGCTCATCGAAACCTGCGGAACCCGGAA
>NZ_JBXAYH010000087.1:0-402 GCF_056782195.1 Dellaglioa sp. CoH-55-MRSF-8 | reverse complement strand
GTCTGGACCCATTCTTCGATACCATCATGTATCTGAAGGAGACTGGCCAACTAGCCGGCAACGACCGCAAGCGACTTACACTGAAGCTGCATGGAATGGACCCGATTCAGAAGCAGACGTGGATGGAACTCAAGACATGGGTTCTGGGGACGAAGGAGCAGAAAATCGAGGTCTGCAAGAAATTCAAGATCGCGAAGCCATTCTGCCTGCGTGCGTGGTGTTTCAAACAATCCGAAAGCGGTAAGGGAGAAACCCTGTACGTAGAACAGAAGGGTGAAAAGAAAGCAGCCGAAGATTCGGAGGACTAAATGACGTTTAACCCGCTTGTTCTCGCGACCCGCGAGGAAATGGAACAGGCGGATGACCTCCTTCTATCACTTACGACATTGGCCAAGCCGTCTA
>NZ_JBXAYH010000086.1:0-403 GCF_056782195.1 Dellaglioa sp. CoH-55-MRSF-8 | reverse complement strand
GCAATGGTCTGGAGACAGAGCTTGAACAAGCGATTAACCCGTTCTCGCAATACATTCGGGTAACGTCGAACGTACCGAGCCTGCCGACACCTCTTCCCATTATCTCATCGGTCAGTACTCCTGTGAATATGGCGGGCGGTAACTCGGGCGGTGCTGTTACGTCGCTTCAAGTCGCTGGCGCATGGAACGTGTTTGCGAACAAGCAGCTGTACAAGATCAACATCCTGCTGAACTCGGGCCACGCCAGTCCAGACGTGCAGCTTGCGATGGATAGCTTGGCCCAGCAGCGCGGTGATTGCGTGGCACTACTCGATGTTCCGTCGAATGCTCAGCAGTTCCAACAAGCGATCAACTATCGCAATCTGCAATTGAACCTCAACTCGACGTATAGCGCGTTGTTCGC
>NZ_JBXAYH010000085.1:0-406 GCF_056782195.1 Dellaglioa sp. CoH-55-MRSF-8 | reverse complement strand
ACCTGATTTTTACGGGCATTCGTCGCATGCGCGGTGCTGGAACGCAGCAAACTATCGTCGCACTGTCCGACGCGCGACTCTAGATCGTGCGCACCGATTCGGCCGCGTGGAGGCTGAGTGACGCAACCGATACGGTCGCACGCCTCTACGACGCGGCAGGGCATGCGCTGGCCGTCGCTCGCGTCGATCAACACGACCTGTAACCCACTTACCCAAAGGAAAAGAAAATGACGATTACCGCCGCAGTATTTGAAAACGTGTTGCGTGAATACTCGTTGCGTGTCGCAAACACGCAGGGTCAGACGTTCGCGGATATGGCTGACGAACTGTTCCGCGACCTGACCGACGACGAGCGCGCAGCACTCCAAAAGGATGCTTGCTCGCGTATGAGTCGCACGGGCGGGGC
>NZ_JBXAYH010000084.1:0-413 GCF_056782195.1 Dellaglioa sp. CoH-55-MRSF-8 | reverse complement strand
AGTTCGAAGTGTGTGAAATTCGAGAAGTTCGAGGCCCCTATAATATGGGGCTTACCGTCGCAGAAGCCGAGAAACTGTTGGTTCGAGGTTACGGCGGTGCCGTCCACGGTGAACAGGGCAGGCATCGGCATCTCTCCGTCCCACACCCTAAGTGCGTCGATTCCCTGAGCGCCGCGCGGCAAAATCACCTGCACGTCGAATCCAGTGCAGTGAGCACGCATAGGGCTGCTGAGCATATCCAGCTCACCGTTTCGCACCTGTACGTCGGTAACCACCAGCACCTGCCGGTGCCCCTTATACGGAGTGTAACCGCCGATGAAGTTACTGCCGAAGCAAATCGGGCAACTGGAATCGGCGTACCCTGTAAGACCTGTATCCATATCCCCAAGAACCTGATTGACCGTCTCTTCAAG
>NZ_JBXAYH010000083.1:0-413 GCF_056782195.1 Dellaglioa sp. CoH-55-MRSF-8 | reverse complement strand
GACTCGTGATACAGAGTTACGCGAATTTTGGGTACCTCCCATCGTAGCGTGGATGCGCTGGTGTCAAAGAGTCCAAGAACTCTTCGGTGTACGCGCCTCGGTCGAACGGATAAATCAGATAAGTTCCGGGACGTAGCCCATACAACCATACCAACTGATTGGCCGTTATGTAATGCTCATCTCCGTCAGTCTTGGAACGAACGGGACCCGGATACACTATGTGCGTGATTTTTGCCACGTGGGGTCCTCTTGGTCAAAGCTCAGCCTGTATACGAAATGGTCGTAGGGAACCTCGATAGGAAACACGCCAAGAAATCGACGCCCCGCAACCTCGAACTCACGTTTGTAGAAAAGCGATTTGGGCGTGAAATTCGAGACAGACGCAGAAATTTCCCAAAACCACTCATTAAGTT
>NZ_JBXAYH010000082.1:0-419 GCF_056782195.1 Dellaglioa sp. CoH-55-MRSF-8 | reverse complement strand
ATATCGAACCGCAATACGAAGCTCCGTCCATTCTACGTTCATTGTTTAGTGATCGCGCAAACGCCGACTATCTGCTGCAAGCGGCAGGTCATGGCCTGCACATGAATAACCCGTACCACAACCTTCAGCATGAACTGCATGTCGTGTACTGGTCCCATGTGGTGGCCACAAACGAAAACTCGCTTCGGCCCAAGGCCAGCAACCACTACCTCGTGCAGGGCGATCTGAAGGCTCTGGCCGTGGCCTCGCTGTTCCATGACCACAATCACTCGGGTGGTGCTGAACGAGATACCGTGAACATCCAACGAGCCATCCAGCGCGTGTTCACTCGCGACATCAACCTGATCCTCGAAGACGAGGGAATCAATAAGGAAACGGTGCGCGACCTGATCCGTGTCACCTGTTTCGAGAATGGTGCA
>NZ_JBXAYH010000081.1:0-431 GCF_056782195.1 Dellaglioa sp. CoH-55-MRSF-8 | reverse complement strand
GAGATGCAGGATCACATAGCCTATATCTCGAAACAGATTGATCGTCAGGGCTACGTGCGTGCCGCACTCGGGATACCGGAGAGGCTGACTAAAGAGCAGATTCAAATGCTGAACGAGTTCGTCGTTGTTATGGAGGACTAAATGGGACACCCCCTTGAGGTGAGCGTGGCGGCTCTAAAGGCACTCGTCGCGGATTATGCGCTACGCACACAACAGGCAGAGCTTCTGACCAGTCGCCTTATCGATAGCAACCTCGATGACGCGGCCAAGATCGCGTTGTTCGAAGTTGTTCAGAAGCAACTGGAGGCGCGTGCCCATGATCGGGCCGTTCATCAGCAGGCAGTTCTAGAAGCTACCTGCTTTGCACTGGACGCAGCTCTCGCGCAGGATGATGAAGGTCTGCGCGAGACCATCGTCGCAATATACCGGGA
>NZ_JBXAYH010000080.1:0-433 GCF_056782195.1 Dellaglioa sp. CoH-55-MRSF-8 | reverse complement strand
GTTGCATAGGTCGCTTGAAAATTCGTTTTCAGGTCTGGTGACGTGGCAATTATACCGTTTACATTATCAGAGAAAACAACATATTTCGAGCCGTCGTACAGCGCTGCCTGCCACGCACCATTATTTTGCAGAGGTGTGATTGCAGTCCACGTAATGCCATCTGTCGATGTTGCGATATATCCATTAGCACCGAACGCAACCATGTACGACCCAACTAGCATCAGGGCGCTGATCGAACCTCCTGCGGAGCTACGCAATGTTGGTGTCAACGTTCCCGTGAGAAGTCCTGCTGTACCGACCGCTCCCGGATTCGGAATAGTGTAGATTCCGGTAGTCGATGCCATTACGTACAAATTAGCTCCCGGCAAGAAAGCCAAGTCACTTCTCAAACCCCTGGACGTCCCCATACTTTACGAACTCCAACCTGTCGATA
>NZ_JBXAYH010000079.1:0-444 GCF_056782195.1 Dellaglioa sp. CoH-55-MRSF-8 | reverse complement strand
GTTCACCTCAATAAATCCAAGACGCGTGTCCACGACTCCGTTCTTGAAAGGGTTGAATTTGTACAACATGGTGGCACGTACCGCATACGTACCGGCCTTAAGCTGTTTGGGGACTGGCACATTCATGTACTCCAGTGACAGCCCATTGTCCGCTACGTCCGTGTACTCAGGATACTTATACACGGTGCGGCCGTTCATGTCAGTCAAGTACATGCTGTAGACGGCACGTCGATGCGTCTTGTTGACTATGTTCAGGGGTACGTGCATCGGCACGTAACCTCCCGGAGATGCGTAGTACGTCTGACTGATTTCTATACGTGTTTCTGGTTGGGGCTCTAGGGCCCAAAAGCAAGCAACCCCCAGAAGTGCGGCCATCGCCCAAGGCGAGGCCCTTGTAATCCAACGATCAATCACTTGCCCGATGCTGCTAATTTTTGGACCATC
>NZ_JBXAYH010000078.1:0-454 GCF_056782195.1 Dellaglioa sp. CoH-55-MRSF-8 | reverse complement strand
CGCACCTTCGTATCGATCGCATTCCAGAGTGGTGCTCTCGTCTTCGTCATCTTCGTCGTCATAAGGGCCCTCGTCCTCCAAGAAATCGAGATCGCAGGACCGAACAGTGTATGTGTTATACCAATGGCGTGGAGCGGTTTTACCTCAACGAGATCACCCTCAATGAGGCGAACCACCGCCACAACCTCGTCGAGAGAATCCGACCAGTATTCGTCACCTACCTCAATGGGTTCACCGTGGACGGTATGCAGACGGCTTTTCTTTCCCTTCGCCAGTTTCTTAGCCGGACGTTCCAGCAGCTCACAGTCCAGATCGTCGGCCTCAGCCGAAATAATGCTGCCAACGTCACCGTGCTCCACAACTTCGAGAATAATGTGGCTCGGGCTCTTGATCTCGATGACTCGTGCGTTCACGTTTTGGCTGTAAACGCAGCAGGTAGCGCCCACCACGATAG
>NZ_JBXAYH010000077.1:0-454 GCF_056782195.1 Dellaglioa sp. CoH-55-MRSF-8 | reverse complement strand
AAGCAATGGGCCTTCGGGCCCATTTTCGCAACCACGTACTTGTTAAGGAGTACAAAATGGCAGTTGAAATTCAAGCAGCAAACCGGCTGGTGGCCTCCGAAAAATGGAGTCACGATGTGCACACCAAGAAGCATCCTCCGGAAGGCAAGTTCGCGGATGGAAGCGCCGAATCAATCGCAGAGTGGGCTGAGCGTAGCCATAACGGAAATATCGGCAAAGCAATTCAGTCAATCTCGTTCTATCTGAATCGCGGAGGCAAAAACCTGAGCGATGAACAGAAGTCGAAAGTGGAACACGCCAAGGGCATCCTTGAACGCAAGCATGCTAAGGCCGGTGGTGAGCACAAGAAGGACTAACTTGGGATTCCCAATTTTATAGAGTAATCCCGATAGCGTGCGGGACGTTTTTCTCAGGCGAGTGAAGTGTGGTTTTGGGCCTGTACGCTATTTTGGGA
>NZ_JBXAYH010000076.1:0-457 GCF_056782195.1 Dellaglioa sp. CoH-55-MRSF-8 | reverse complement strand
CTTACAAGCTGCGAGCTATGGGCATCAGTGAAGCATTCATGGAAGGCGATACATCGTACGCAGCGGCCGAATCCGCATACTCGTCGTTCCTTGAGACGCAGAACGCGTATCGTCAGTATCTGACGGACAGCATCTTCTACTCGAAGATTTTTCCGCTGGTGGCCGTCGTCGACAACTTGTACAAGGACCCGCGCAAACGCGCGCAGACAGGTCACGTTGTCGATTTCCTGTTCAACAAGGGTAATCGTTCGAACCTGAAGCTGCCGCAGCTGCACTGGCATAAGAAGCTTGAGGTGAAGGGCGAAGAGAACATGATGGAGATGCTTGAAATGGCATCGGAGAAGGGCGTGCCTGTTCCGCTTAAGATGTGGATGGCCGCAGCCCAAATCGATCCTGAAGCTCTCGATCGTGACCTCAAGGAAGACCGCGAGTACCGAGCCCTGCTCCAGAAGTACAC
>NZ_JBXAYH010000075.1:0-462 GCF_056782195.1 Dellaglioa sp. CoH-55-MRSF-8 | reverse complement strand
TTGGGAGCGCACGCTCCACATCCGGTACACCCCAATCTGACGGTGCAGGTCTCGTCGTGGGAACGAATGAGCACGCTCGTGAAGCAGGAAGAGCTGAAGCTTCATCCGGATGGAATTTTTGCTTGCTATGATGTGGCGTAACGTGTATGATGCGTGCGTCTAACATACAGGAGCAGTAAATGTACATCGAGGAACGCGCACGGAAGCTGGTTGATTTGGGGATTTACGCAAAAGCGAACCAAGAGCTGAATTCTCATATCCGGTGGACGGTTCTCTTGTGCCACATGATCAGTACATTCTGCGCATGATGATTCGTGGCCCCAAGACCGAGGGCTATGTGGTCCCGAACGAGCTGAAGTGGATCGAGCCGATGGTGATCCGTGCCGATGCTGAACAGCGCAAACTCGGGGTCAACCATCCGTACGTGTATGTAACGGTTCGCTGCGGCCCCATGAAGAGTGT
>NZ_JBXAYH010000074.1:0-465 GCF_056782195.1 Dellaglioa sp. CoH-55-MRSF-8 | reverse complement strand
GTGCAGGTCTGCCTCGTTATCTGGCCTATACGATTGGGCGGGCGCTATGGTCGTACCCGGAGTGCCGGGCACATTGTTATCGAGAGCCACGAGCCGGGTCGCCGCATTAATATGCATGCATATCTCCTATCAAAAACAGGGGCCGAAGCCCCTGTCTCCGTTACTGTGCCTGAACCGACGACAACGCTTCCGTGAACGACACACCTTGCTTGCTGATAACGACTTGCAGGTTGATGATGTGGATCGGTATCACCGGAATGATGATGACCGTCACGTTACGGATACCGCTGTTGAAGTCTTGCGCCGTGTTGTTCGACGAATCTGAGATCACTGTAGAATCTGAGATCACTGTAAAGTCCGAGATGCCCCGGGCGTTCTTGATGGTCTGGAGGTAATCCGAACACGACTGCACGATCTGACGACCCGTGAAGTCATCGTTAGGCTCTTGCAGCGAGTACAGCAGGA
>NZ_JBXAYH010000073.1:0-467 GCF_056782195.1 Dellaglioa sp. CoH-55-MRSF-8 | reverse complement strand
CCAGTGCTTCGTACGACTGATCACCCCGATCCTTCGACATCTATGCAACTTCGGACCTAGCACTCTTGAACCAGTTGGTGATGAACGTCGTAAGCACTCCTTGACGTGCGTCACATCGATCAATAGCCCGGCTCACGACGATCATATAAATCTGGATCACGTCGTCAAGCCGCACGTGGTGATTGAAGTCCTTGTACGTGGTCTTCGCGTGCATGATCGCGAGCCGCACGTATTTTTCGAGGATCATGTTCTTGAACGAGCGTGCCTTCTCATACCACAACCGCGACTGCTGAATCGTCGAGTACAGAGTTCCACCATGCCGCACACCAAGACTCGTCTCGATCGCATAAATCTCGGAGTTGCGAATGATTGGGTCAATGTCGAAACGTGTGTGCAACTGCTCATAACGCTCAACGCGCTTGAAGAATAGCGCCAAGAAGCCGAACAGCAGCCCCCGGTTAAGGTGC
>NZ_JBXAYH010000072.1:0-474 GCF_056782195.1 Dellaglioa sp. CoH-55-MRSF-8 | reverse complement strand
ATGGCACGCAAAGCTACTCCCCGTAATATGCGCACCAAAGCCGAACAGGCTGCACTGGAGGCTCGCCTCGAAGCCGAAGCCGAAGAACGTGCCGAGCGCAATAAAGTGCGTCTCTGGAACATTCTGGAGCAGGCTCATGCCATTGGCATCGACGCAGAGTTCCGCATCCATCAGACGCGCGACTGGATTCCGACTTCGCCACGGAGACCCGGTGTCTTGATCAGCTACAACCAACACACGAAACGCAATGCTTGCTTCGGTTCCGTTGAGGAATACGAAGAGGTGCAAGAAGTCACGGACTTTCTACATACTAAGTCCGAGGACTATGAGTTCGAGGCAGTCGAGTATTCGCTCACTCGTATCCGCGAGAAGCAGGAACAGGAGAAAGAAGACAAGCGTCAGCGCGATGCTCTGCTTCAGACTCTGACACCGGAGCAACGCCGACTTCTCGGTTATAAATAAACGGAGTAACGC
>NZ_JBXAYH010000071.1:0-476 GCF_056782195.1 Dellaglioa sp. CoH-55-MRSF-8 | reverse complement strand
GTTCCCGCAGCGGCAGCTGTTTGGCCAACGTAGGTCAAGTTGGAGCCGGCCCGCACAGTATTTCCAGCATAGTTATACACTGCAACGTTTGGTGGGAACGTGGTAGTGGCCGTCACACCCAACCCAAAATAGCCATCCGTCGTATTTCCCGCACCTGACATGTATGCATTGGCCAAACCAGTCGATGTTCCACCGGATGTTGTGTTCGACGCATACGTGTAAATGTCCGTATTAGGCGACGTTCCAGAGCGCCCGGCAAACACCCCTATAGTCGCGTTTCCAGCTGCACCCGGACCATTGACTGCGAGACGGGCGGCAGCTGCACCGCCAGCATACGTGTTAGAGGCATACAGATAGATGATGCTCGGAGCACCAGAAGTTCCGGTGTTGTACTGACCGGAGTACATGAGGAACTGTGTGGAGTTACCAGTACAGCCTCCTTGGGACATGGCAACCGTGAGAGCTGTCATGTTGGT
>NZ_JBXAYH010000070.1:0-478 GCF_056782195.1 Dellaglioa sp. CoH-55-MRSF-8 | reverse complement strand
CCTATAACCTGTGTTCCGTAGTTGGTCAGGTGGTGTCGGTTGTCCGTCTCGATCTCGCGGCGTTCGAGCGTGCAGCTGCTGATGAGGGCATCGACCCGGATGCGGATTACGCGGTGGGCAGCAATGCCGTGGAAGACGCGGTGCAGATCGAGTTGGATCATCAGCGCGCGTTGCGCGAGGCCACGCATCGCCACTACAAAGGTGGTCTCTACAAGTTCGTGGGACTTGCCACGCACTCGGAGACACAGGAAGAGATGGTGATCTACGAACACGTGTGGCCGCATGAACGAAAGACGTGGGTCCGCCCTCATGAGCTGTTCTTCGGGACGCTTGAAAACGGAGACCCGCGCTTCGCCCCCATCTTTGACGAGCCGCAATAAGGAGTGAACATGGAGCTGCTTACCGTTGTATATGAGCCCGTAAGTGGGGACGTGGTACCCGACGCGATGATCAACACCTACGTCGAGAATATGATCAC
>NZ_JBXAYH010000069.1:0-479 GCF_056782195.1 Dellaglioa sp. CoH-55-MRSF-8 | reverse complement strand
CCTCAACGACGAGTCGGTGGACCGAACTGAACTCACGGAATCCGCGTTCAGCTTCGTGCGCTGGGCGCGGTCCGTGCGCAATACAGGGTTCTCGACACCGGGCTTGGAGAACTTTCAGTTTCTAGCTTCGTTCTACGGAGTAGACACTGTGGAAGAGTTGATCTCGGCTCAAGAGCATCAGATCACGCGTCTTCAAGAACGCATTCCTAAGGATCAGCAGTGTGTTTTGACGACTCCGAGGGAGGGTTAATGAGTTTCACCGCACAAGACCTGTACAGTATTGCCCACGAGGCCGAACGCGTTGCCGCTATTGGCCGTCGAGTGTTCGATCCGGGACTGGTCTCGTTTGGGGCTAATGTTCGTCGCCTCGTTGAAGAATACGCGTATGAGAAAAGCGCGCGAGTAGCAGAACAGGCCGACATTCAGACAGCCCGATCCGAAATCGATCAACTCAAGTCCGAAATTGCGAGGCTCCGCAA
>NZ_JBXAYH010000068.1:241-481 GCF_056782195.1 Dellaglioa sp. CoH-55-MRSF-8 | reverse complement strand
CAGGGGACATCTGCATCACGTGATGCAGATACATCTGTTCAAACCCGGGCCCCGGCAACTCGATGGATCACATACGATAAGTACGGGCACGTCGCAGCACGCCGTATGGAGCATATCCTAGCTGAACTCCGTGAGGCGTTCGTCGAACACGGTGTGAATGAGTATGAACTGGTCGTCAGTACCATTGATTGGAAAAGGGTAGACGTAGCGTGTAACATTCTGCTGATCGACGACGACATC
>NZ_JBXAYH010000068.1:0-231 GCF_056782195.1 Dellaglioa sp. CoH-55-MRSF-8 | reverse complement strand
GTGCGTACGATTCAGCAGCGTGGGGCGGTTCTGACCATTCCGTCAAGTACGAGCTGCGCCGTGTACAGACAGAGGCCATTAGCGCGTCCGAGGCACGGGCCGCACAGGAAGAGGCGCGGGCGGTTCTCGCGGCTCGGGCACGGACCCATGTTGATAAGCTGATGCCTGCTGTCTATAACGCGATTCAAAAGAAAGTGAAACGCGGCCTGTATTCGGCACAGGTAGAAACGC
>NZ_JBXAYH010000067.1:0-485 GCF_056782195.1 Dellaglioa sp. CoH-55-MRSF-8 | reverse complement strand
AAGCCGAGCTGCGGAATATCGTGGCTAATCCGTTGACGCGTGAGCAAGTTGAAGAGGCTCGTGAGATCGCCGTCGCGAATTGCGGGACTTTCCCGTATATCGAGTTCATGCAAATCGTGAACGAACACGGCGGTCTTCCTCCCGTGAGCATTTCGGCGCTGCCCGAAGGTACGCTGGTCCCGAACCATGTGCCGTACTATCAAGTGCGGAATACGGCTCCGGGTTTTGCGTGGCTTGGTCAGTTTCTGGAAACGCGGTTGCTGCGTGCCACTTGGTACGCGACAGCCGTCGCCACGCTCTCGTGGAGTATCAAGCAGGACATGCGTGCGTTCCTGAATCGCACGTGCGATGAACCGGAGGCGGCAGTGAAGTTTATGCTGCATGACTTTGGCGCACGTGGTGCATCGTCGGCCCAGACGGCAGCACTTGGTGGCATGGCCCATCTTGTGAACTTTATGGGCACCGACACGGTACCGGCACTGGTC
>NZ_JBXAYH010000066.1:0-485 GCF_056782195.1 Dellaglioa sp. CoH-55-MRSF-8 | reverse complement strand
TCCTTCGCCCGTCGCAACTCCCATTTTGTCCGGTAGATTTCTTCATCCAGAGCGCGATGCACGGAACCGTGCGAACGCTCGACTTCGGAGGCTGCTTCTACACACGAGTCGGAACCGTCGTCCACGAAGTGATGCAGCAGGCACTGTGCTTGAGTGGAAAGTTCCTTGCGAACTACGAGTGCAAAGAGTGTGGCACAATGCACGAGCTTTCGTACAAATACGAGTGTTGTGGTTTTCCGACCGTGTACCATGAGCTGAGCATCAACTACAAGGGCATCAGCGGCCACATCGATGCGGTGTACCGTGGTGACGACGGGAAGTTTTACATCCTCGACTTCAAAACGACGGGCATCGCAGCGGCCCCCAAAAAAGCCAAGGACCCGGGCATTGTGTACGTCGAGCAAATCGAGGCGTACGCAGTGCTTCTGGAACTCCAGTACAAGATTCCGATCGAAGGAATCATGGATGCGTTCATCCTACGTGAC
>NZ_JBXAYH010000065.1:0-485 GCF_056782195.1 Dellaglioa sp. CoH-55-MRSF-8 | reverse complement strand
AGTGCCACCGACAGAACCACAACTGCCGCACACATAGCTTAAACGTGACTGAGAATTGACATAATCAGCATCCGTGAACGTTGGCGTATGTCCCCTGTCCGTAAAAATTCTGCGCACATCTTCAAGTGCTGCGCGTGGACGCCCCATAAAACCTCCGATTCAATACTTATTGATACTATAACACAACCAGCACTCGATTGCTAGTATTAAATTGGGAATTTCTGGTAACGTGCACACAATATACTACAGCACACCCATTCGGCGGTGCATCTCGTCAATAGAGCCAGCGGTTTCCAACAACGTCCGATGCTGCATCCAGCCGCCAGTCAGGTTCTGCGACGGATAGTTGAAGGCAGTTGCAATAGCCTGATGTTCAAGAGGGCTGGCGTGCAGCGGACGACTTTCGACCAGACGACGATACAACTCAAGGTCCTTGGCCAATAGAGGATTTTGTCCGTCATGCGTCAGGTACGAGACGCGGGCGC
>NZ_JBXAYH010000064.1:0-486 GCF_056782195.1 Dellaglioa sp. CoH-55-MRSF-8 | reverse complement strand
GGAAATAGCTCAGCTTGGTAGAGCACCTGGTTTGGGACCAGGGGGTCGCAGGTTCGAATCCTGTTTTCCCGATTAATAGATTGCCAAAATTTATTATGTGTTTTTATTTTATGGCGGCGTAGCTCAGCTGGCTAGAGCGTCCGGTTCATACCCGGGAGGTCAGGGGTTCGATCCCCTTCACCGCTATTTTCTACGTAAGAAGCTTGGACCTTTAGCTCAGTTGGTTAGAGCAGACGGCTCATAACCGCCCGGTCGTAGGTTCGAGTCCTACAAGGTCCATTACTTGTAGCTGATTCAAGTAGATTTTTAATTTTTTATGGAGGATTACCCAAGTCTGGCTGAAGGGAACGGTCTTGAAAACCGTCAGGTGGGTCAAACCACGCAAGAGTTCGAATCTCTTATCCTCCTTTTTAATATTATCGCGGGATGGAGCAGTCTGGTAGCTCGTCGGGCTCATAACCCGAAGGTCGTAGGTTCAAATCCTGC
>NZ_JBXAYH010000063.1:0-493 GCF_056782195.1 Dellaglioa sp. CoH-55-MRSF-8 | reverse complement strand
CCGTTCAACTTGCCCTCTAGTTGCTGGGCTACAGCCAGATCATCAGATTCGGAGTCAATGAGATGAACGCGAGACTTTGCCGCAGGTTTGCGTCGCAGCAGATCGGCCCGGAACTGCGAAAGCAGACGCAGCGTAGGGGCCGCGTACACCAAAACGTAGTTGGCTGTGGGGTCATTAAGCGTAGCCTCCGCGATATTGAGCGCAGCATATGTCTTGCCAGCGCCCGGGTAAGAGTTGACGTAGTGGATCGTCGTCACGTCTGACGTGCCGAGGGGGTCGAGGTAGGGGGTGTACATAAAAGTCCTGTTGGATGGGTCCATACAATCAAATTGCGGGCAGTTTTCAGCCATTTTCTCCATTATAACCTAGCGGAATCGTATTTTCAACTGTATGGGCACGGAAAGTTGATTTTCCTAGGGGCGTTTTCCGGCGCATACAAACAGGATGCTTGAGAATGGTAACAAAACGGGCCAAAAATGGGGCTCAATCGACT
>NZ_JBXAYH010000062.1:0-495 GCF_056782195.1 Dellaglioa sp. CoH-55-MRSF-8 | reverse complement strand
AAATATCACGGAATTCCTGATCCAGATCGACAGCCGGCGACACGATCGCGAGTTCTTGGTCCGGAATTGTCTCCAGAATCTCCAGTTGCTCTTCGATCCACTCGTTGAGAATCGGGACACGCGGGTGTAGCTTTTTCTCACCTGTCCGCATCTTGATTTCGAGCAGCGCGTCAACAGCGGCCGTGATCTTGGCAGGCTCCACAGCATCGCGCAACTGCGAAAACGAGACGGGAGCCGGAGTCCCGAATTTGGCCGTGAACTGCGCAGCCATAATCGGGCGAATCACGTACAGATACTTCTTGTACCACACTTCGTCCCCCTGAAGATACTCACGGAAATTGCCCTTGGCCATAGACCTGTAATGGTGCATCACCGGGATCGGGTTGTACATCTTCTCGGCTAGCGCCACCAGATGCGCATTGGGTCGATAGATGATCGGTGAATTCGTCCACTCCAGAACCTGCGGGTTCGACTTGCTCATCTGGTACACTGCCT
>NZ_JBXAYH010000061.1:0-505 GCF_056782195.1 Dellaglioa sp. CoH-55-MRSF-8 | reverse complement strand
GCCGTGATGGTGGTCGTTATGAGCAACACGAGACTGAAGATCGCGGTATAGATCGTGCTGACGAGCCTGAGCTGCATGCTCTGTTCCGGCGCACGACTGCTGGTCGCAAGACCAGTGAATCGTTCAATCTGAATTCTCGCGGCTACCGTACCCCGCTCATGGCCCGGGACTTTGACTCTGGTGATAGCTGGACCATCACTAAGACCGGCAAGATTCGCCACAACCCGGCACCACAGTATGCACGTGCTCGCGCAAACGACAATATCTACAAGATAGCGAAGCGTGCGACCCGTGATCCTAACTACCGCGCGGAACTCAAGAAGCGCAACATCGAAAAATTGGGTAGTGCAACGCTATCCCACCTTCCTGCACTAAAGGACTGACACATCATGTACTCGTTCCTCGTGAATTCTAGCCGACCTGACCCGAATGAGTACAGTTGGCATGTCTACACGAAGGCAACACCGACTGCGGTTAGCGCGAACCTCGTACTCGAAAAGGGGCA
>NZ_JBXAYH010000060.1:0-516 GCF_056782195.1 Dellaglioa sp. CoH-55-MRSF-8 | reverse complement strand
ACCTGTATCTTGCGCGCAAGCAAAAAGAGTTTGCGGAACTGACTGGGAAGGACGTGCAACCCGAACCTGCTAAGCCGGATGACCACGCCAGTGCCGCAGACTGGAGTTCGCGTACGGTACGTATCACCCAGACGGACCGAGACGGTAATACAACGGTGAAAACTCGCAACTATGACGAGCTGACGGACGCGGAGCGTGCGCAATTCGATGAGATGATGCGCAAATTCAACCAGAACATGGCGAATTTCGAAAAGACTCTGCGAGGCGCGTTTGCATGAAGGCCATAGAGCTTCTTGAACAAGCGCTTCCATACGTGCGTGGCCAGAATGAGGCGCTTGTCCGCAAGATCGAGAAGAAACTGCGGAAAGATGGTAAGCAGCGGGAACTCACGGTCGCGCAGTCGTTCTACGAAATGGTGGTAACCGTTCTGTGTAGAGTGGCTGAAGTACGAAAACGGCACTGGATGGAGCCTGACCACGAACTCTGTGAATGGCTCGGGTGCAGCGACTACACAAC
>NZ_JBXAYH010000059.1:0-539 GCF_056782195.1 Dellaglioa sp. CoH-55-MRSF-8 | reverse complement strand
GCGCAGGACCGCCCCTCCGACTGTCCGCCCCTCGGGCTTCGTTGCGTCGTGTTGCTCAGGTGATTCCATTATATACAGGTCGGCCGCCTTGTCAATAAAAACCCCACAATTTATTTGGGTATTGCGCCCGCCCCACCGATCCGTGTAGAATCGTCAAAACTTTTAACGGAGTGTCCAACATGAAAACCGCTACTATCGAGACTTACCATGTAATCGGCACGCGAGGCACGAACGCCGCACGCGTCCTGTATCGCGGCCGTGTCCTGTACGAAATTATCGGTAACTGCTCGCGCACGTGGCTTGCGGCGCGGGCCGTGCACGCATGCGTTGCGCTGTGGGGCTTTACGCACGCATCGGTTGACGTGGACACGCGCCGGGCCGTATGCCAGTCTGTAGGCGAGGGTTTGAAGCCGGACGCCCGCGCCCGCTACCATATCGGGATCGGGTTGACCGACGAAGAGCGCGCAGCAGGTGTCGCGCGGTCATACACCTACGGGCTTTGATTATGCGCCTGACAGCCGACGAAGTGCGGGCCGTTG
>NZ_JBXAYH010000058.1:0-550 GCF_056782195.1 Dellaglioa sp. CoH-55-MRSF-8 | reverse complement strand
GCTAAGCTCTTGCCCACCAAGTACGATGGGTGGCGCGCTGACGATATCATCGAAGACCGTAAATGGCGTGCGGGGCACTCGCGCATCGAGGTCAAGGGCACGCGACACTGGTCGTTCACAGAGGTCGCGGAGCGCGCACTGAAGTTGATATCGAGCGCCAAGCACCGTGAGCACCCAACAAAAGAGCTTCGTGCTCTTGTCCGACAGCTGAACCGCCATCGACGCACGTTGCCTGAGTTGGATTCGATGCGCTGTGTTGTTCAATCCATCATGCAAGTTCTGGAAGAGGAAATTGCGGATCGTTGGATCAAGAAGCAGGAAGCGAAAAAGAAATGACGATGCGGGAACAAGCAAGACGCGCGTGGCGCGAGCGCGGAATGGACGGGGCATCGCGCAATCCCTACAACAAGGATGATCCGCGATTCTTCATGTGGCGTAATCACTTCGAAGAAGCTAAGTGGGAGGACGAGGCATTTGACGAATGTGATTTTGGAGTTGACGACGAGTAAATAGCGGCGTACACTGCGCGCATTGACTACACAACGGAGGG
>NZ_JBXAYH010000057.1:0-552 GCF_056782195.1 Dellaglioa sp. CoH-55-MRSF-8 | reverse complement strand
ACTGGCGCATCCTACACAACAATTCACACCATGTCAACAAACCTCGTACTCGTTCTCGATCCGCAAGCCCCCGGCTCCTATCCACTGGCCTCACTCACGCTAACGTACAGACCGCTGATCGCAGTCGTCCACACGCCCCCAACCCCGATTTCCTTGTCCTCACTTATCCAGCAAGTCCCGCATCTTCGAGTCCTCCACGGACTAGGTATCAAGCCCGTCCTGCACTCAATTCCCCTAGGACCCTCGTCCCACATGTGGGCCCTCAACTACAACGCGGAGATCGCGGAGCGCGGATACAACCATGTGCGCGTGCGCGGGTCCGACGAAGAAGACGCGGACGGGGACTTCGAAACAGTAGATGCAGACGCCGATGATGGGCTCGATGCCGACGCAGACGCCGATGAAGAACTTGAATGGGGCCCGGATTCTACGGAATTGGTGAGGAATCCTGATCAGGCGCGTGCTGATCACGAAAAAACACTTAGAAATGCTAAAAAATCGCGTTTTGAGGGGTCTGGTGTAAAACACCTCATTAAACCGCGTGCCGCATCC
>NZ_JBXAYH010000056.1:0-557 GCF_056782195.1 Dellaglioa sp. CoH-55-MRSF-8 | reverse complement strand
CAACATCTTGCTGCTAGGTGGCCAGTATGACGGCCCACGCGCCTCGTACTCTGGACAACGGGAATTGGCGGACGTTGTTCGTGAAAATCCAGACCTCAGGTGGCACGCTATTCTCGGCAACCACGAGATGTATTCTGAGGTTCCAGAAAACGGTCATGCGCTGGAGCTGTTCGATCTGTTCGGACTCCAGAATCTCACGATCTACACGCATCCTACAGATGTGAAAATAGATAGGGCACCAGTCAGGTTCTTGCCATATCCACATCTAGACTTCTCGGATCGCGCGCTAAACATCTTCCACAATGAAGTGTACGGATCGAAATCTGATTCGGGTCGCACCGTCAAGAAGGAAGGTATGAACCGGTCGAAGGCGGTGGCCGTTGGTGGTCACCTGCATACAGGACACAAGGTTCGAAACACTTACTTTCCGGGCACACTGTACCAAAATAATTTTGGGGAACAGCTTCCAAAGTACTTTGCACATATCCAGTTTAACAGCGTTGCAGACCACGAGATAGAGTTCATAAACCACGACCCAGTGTACAAGCTACATACGG
>NZ_JBXAYH010000055.1:0-566 GCF_056782195.1 Dellaglioa sp. CoH-55-MRSF-8 | reverse complement strand
GTGATGCCCTGCGCACCGTGCGGCCCACAACAAAGAACTCGGAAGTGCTCGCGCTGTAGCCGTCTTCACTGTTCGGCAATACCTGTGCTGCGAACAGCGTCACTCCGTGTTTCAGGTCCGAGTGCTTGACCGTTTTGCGCTTCGCCATGATTTCCTCCTGTGAATTGATGAAATAAAGTATAACGGGAGCCTCAGCCCCCGTCAAGTACTTATCGCATCTTGTTGCCGTTGAGGATCGTGTGAATCTCGGGTGCTGCGTCGAGCAACCGGCTTTCACCGAGGCGATCGATCCATGCGCTGCTCACGGTCCAACCATGCTTATCCGCTTCCTTGTACTCAGCGCTCTTCCAGTCGTAGCTGCTGATGAAAAGTGGGACCCATGCGCGGCGCATCAGCGGCCACTGGGCAAACAGCGTTCCGTTTTCGAGCAGGCGATCGATGTGGGTCATCACGCCCTCGCGGCCATCCCAGTAGCCAAACCAGAACAGATCATCCGGAGACTTGTTGTCGAACCGCTCATCGCGATACCACTCCGGATGTTCCAGCGATTGGTACGAGCCACTGGA
>NZ_JBXAYH010000054.1:0-569 GCF_056782195.1 Dellaglioa sp. CoH-55-MRSF-8 | reverse complement strand
CCCTATACCGCCCAACGGTTCCCAGCCACCAACCTTGATAAATTCGTTTACCAATTCAATCAGATTGTCACGATTTACCGCATTTAGCACAGTGTATTGCATTTATGCCACCTTTTCGAAGGCCGCACGAATCTTCGCGTGCACGGACAAGCGCGTTGCATCGCCAGCCGTATAGATCGCGAAGTTCGAGTCGATGATGTTGAGAATTTCGTCCATCAGGGGCGGGCGCTCGCGCTCTCGCTCCAGTTGTTCGTTAGCCTTTTCGCAGCCCACGATCTTCGCAATCGAGGCCCGGGCCATCGGATGATCGGGAAGCGCCGCGTGCAGATAATTGGCGCGAATCATGTTCGCTCGCTCGTTATCCTCGTCCTCAGCAGTCCCCGTCACGTTCACGATCAGCAACCGCAACAGGCCTTCGGCAGTTACCGCGCGCTGCCGTTCCTCGATTGCGACCGTCACCCATCGCTTCCCGTCGCTACGCACAGCTTCGCCCTTCAGGCGTTCAATCTCGGCCCATAGGATAAGCGGGTTTTCTTCGTTTGGTTCCAACCTATCAAAACTCATTTAAC
>NZ_JBXAYH010000053.1:0-574 GCF_056782195.1 Dellaglioa sp. CoH-55-MRSF-8 | reverse complement strand
AGTCGCTTTCGTTGTTTGAGTACTGGATACTCTCACCTTTGGACAGAAAGGAGAACTGGTTGCCGATCTTCACACCAAGCTCACCCAGAGAATTCACAACCCACTCGACTTGATCGGGATGAAGACGAGTCGGAATAGGACTGTACGCGCCTTGCTCGACGAGCGATTGAATAGCAGCGTGCGCCATTCCTTCGAACAGGTCCTGCGGTCGATCCGGATCGTACTCTTCCGTCCCCTTTGTCGCCTGCGCTCGGAGAGCCTGAGCAAGCGTCTTCGAGAAGTTTGCGGGAACTGCCAGATTGGAGATGCTAGATGCCAACTCGTTGATTCGACGCTTCTGATCACGGATCACGTCTTCAATCGGAGCCGTGTGTTCGTAGCCGGCATCCGTGATCGCGAATTCGACGGCACGCATCGCGTTGCCAATGTCTCGTGCGTTTGCGTTCATATAACCTCCAGAAGATTTAGAACCAGCAGTCTATCGAATCCGTGACACCGTGTCAACTACTTTTTACGCCGGGTCCATCGTGTACAGTTTCGGGCCCTCGAAACCGCGTGCCACATAGCGATCATG
>NZ_JBXAYH010000052.1:0-574 GCF_056782195.1 Dellaglioa sp. CoH-55-MRSF-8 | reverse complement strand
GACGGGACTCCACGCTTCTGGAACGCCACCCAATTACTCAGTGTGCTACAGCAGAGCTGCGTTGACGCCCGGATATCACCTTCAATGAGATACACCAATTCCACGGCTTCATCACGAAGGTATTCGAGTTCAGTTTCCGGAAGCGTGAGGCCCTTCAGGATATTGCACATGAATTCCGAGTAGTCGCTGTTTTCTCCTTTCTCCAGAAGCTTGGAGCGTAGATGCGTCAACAGCGTGAGGTGGCCCGAAGTCAGAAACATCTTTTTCAACATTCGCATTTCCTCCACAGGTATTGCGTAACAGCATACTGCGCGATAATGGCCGCTGTGAAGGCGGCAAGAAGCGCTACTGTCCCATAAAACGGCCCGACGCGCAACACTATTTCCAGCGAGCCCATCCCCACAACAGCTCCCAGCACAAGAGCGCTAATTACGCCCAAAGCGCCTGCCACGTAGGGACTCACTTTTCGCCCCACACGCTTTTGTCAGCCTGATGCCACAGGTAGCTGATTGCCGCACTCGTAATCACGAGCCAGATGACAGAGGCCCATGTCCCGTGATCCTGCGCAATAAGC
>NZ_JBXAYH010000051.1:0-576 GCF_056782195.1 Dellaglioa sp. CoH-55-MRSF-8 | reverse complement strand
CCTATGGGAAGTATGACAAGGACGGAGACGATGCGGTGCGGATCGGGAAACGTGACCGGCTTGCGCGCGAGTGCCTAGAAGATGCCGTTGTTAACGTGCAGCTTCGCTGTAACGCCACAATCATTAACTACGCGCGTCAGGTTGCGCGCACCTTTATCTAAGGGGCTGAAAAATGCGCGAATGGTTGCGTGATAATATATGGGTGCTGCTGTTGATTGGCGGTATGTTCGCGGTCTGGACCGGGGAATTTTGGATGGTGCAGAGCGTGCACTGGTGGAAATTTCACGCGGGCGCATTCTTTGGTCCGGGCTATATCGTGATCGCGATGGGCGCGCACCTGATTCTACGTGATTCGGCGTTGACTCGCGACAGTCTGCGCCGCGCGTACGATGAAGGTTTCACAGACTACCGGGATTGATACCGGAACTAATAACCCTTGGCCTACAGGGGTTATTGTTGACGGCTCAAACCAAACCCCGTAAGATTCACACATACCGCACTGAGCGGGATTAACCACTAGAGGCAAATATGGCAACCTACCTTAACCTGAAAATCGGCGCGGCTCGTCGTCTGGCC
>NZ_JBXAYH010000050.1:305-580 GCF_056782195.1 Dellaglioa sp. CoH-55-MRSF-8 | reverse complement strand
AAGGTTGTGCTTCACAATGCACCTCCAATTTGTTACATGTTGGGACTCACATGGGTTGTTAAGGGGTTTGGGACGATTAAAGCAGAGAGGCTTAGGCCGTGCTATCTTCGTTCACGATATCGATGACACTACGCAGGTACGCAGGGTCATACGCGAACAGCTGCTTGTAGTACTCGATCTGCTGGTTCTTGTCTTCACGGCTGATACCGGCTGTCCGCATCTTGTCCCCGAACGACTTGGGGATCGGTGCGCGGCGGATATCGGCAACCACGGTC
>NZ_JBXAYH010000050.1:0-295 GCF_056782195.1 Dellaglioa sp. CoH-55-MRSF-8 | reverse complement strand
CACGAATTCGTGCGGAGCCGCTGCCGCGATGCTGATGTGACGCAGGGCCGGAATGTCGGTACGACGACGGTTCACGGTGGCGTTCACCAGTTCCGACAGGTCTTCGTTGCCGTGACGTGCGAGATACGTACCGCCCTTGCCGCTCTTCAGCTCCCACAGGCTATCGTCAGCTTCTGAGGTCATGATGTTCGAGCTGCCGACCGTGCGGTACGAGGCACGCAGCTCTTGCGGATCGACGACACGAACTTCGCGGTTCGCACGCAGGAATCCGACTGCGACACCAGCACGCACTTCG
>NZ_JBXAYH010000049.1:0-581 GCF_056782195.1 Dellaglioa sp. CoH-55-MRSF-8 | reverse complement strand
GATTGCCGGTGGCCAGTGGCCGTAGAATTCCAAGCCGTAAGCTCAAACTTCAGTCGGGTCCACGCTTCGACCACGATAGGGTTTTCGCTTTCGGCCATAGAGCCAAGAAGCATGGCCAGCGCAAGCGCCGCACCGTCTTCGACATGGATCGTCAAACGCGGTCGCGTGTCCACTTCGTAAAGCACGAACTTCAATACGGGCTCCAGATTCAAACCCGGTTGATTGATCGTGAGTCGCGCTCTCGGGCTCATCGACGTATCGCTGATAAGCGAAGCATGCACCTCACCCGTATCGTCATCTAGCCATGCGCTGTAATGTCGATCCGTCTGTATATTTCGTAGTACTGTCATTTTGCAGCCTTGATGATTGCGGTCGTTGATGGAGGAACAGAGCTGTGATCGCCGCCGACCACAAAACCATCCTGAAACTGGACATCAAACGTCGTATGCATATTGAGGACAGCGCGCCGTGCTTGGGTCCCATGTACTTTTAGGACCAGCGGACCCGGGCTCGGTGCATTCTCTACCCAATATTTACCCAGCAGCGACACCAGATAGGTGCCGTAGGACACTGCCTTGGTA
>NZ_JBXAYH010000048.1:0-583 GCF_056782195.1 Dellaglioa sp. CoH-55-MRSF-8 | reverse complement strand
CCTTACCACCATCCCATCGTGGCAGGGAACGCTCACGACAATGACATCGGAGACCCTGATCGAGCTAGCAGCATCGGTCGGGGCTTTTGCGCAGGGCCGCATCATTCGCGCTGCGGAGGACTGTTTTGCTGAAACGGCTCAATCTGATTCAGCAATCCTTAGCATCACACAGATGCAGGGGCTTCGCATTTCGCGATTCCTACCTGCCGGCATACCTGTCACGCTCCAAAGTTCGGTACCCTCGTCGCTCCCTCCGCTGTCCCAATTCCACGTGGCAGGGCAATACTTCTTCAACCGAGATGAGATCACGTTCACGGACGCCAACCCCATCAACGTGACTCTGTACGAAGGTCAGGTGTACGCGTATCAGATGCCGGGCTTGGGAACGGAGCGTCAGACCTTCGTAGGGGCCCAAGATAACTTCTCGGTGTCTGACCGAGACGTTGCGGTCCTGATCAACGGGATAATGATCCCGAAGGCATACGGCGGCTTGTGGAACTTCGATGGACTGCCCGGCTTCTCGGACCAGACAATGAGTGATGGGCGTCTGCTTATCCAGTTTGGTAACTACGGAGGCCTAAAC
>NZ_JBXAYH010000047.1:0-594 GCF_056782195.1 Dellaglioa sp. CoH-55-MRSF-8 | reverse complement strand
CCCCTTATCATTAAGCGACGCCTGATATCGGTTTATATAGGATGACAAAATGTATTTCCAGACAACGAATGCGGCACGTGATGCGCTGGCATCGAATCCCTCAATCAGACCTACTAGCTACAAGCTGGGCACTGGTACTGGATATGTGCCTACAGCCAGTGATACCGACATACACGGAACTCTGGTATCAACAGGACTCCTTAGTCCCGGCGACGTGATAAACGGTAACGTGCTTCGGTACTCCATTCTTCTTCCTAAGGATTTGACATTCCTTCAGCAGTTCGGAGAAGTTGGGCTGTACACCAGCACTAACATGCTGTTTGCACTAGCTGTGGCGGATGTGCCGGTCACTAAGGACAACTCGTATGCTATGCGTATAGACGCGTACCTGTCTTCGGTTGACGCAAACTACGAGATGTGGCTCGATGTGGCTGAGACCAGCAACGCATTCCACATGGGTACGCTTCAGTCTGTTGACATGCTGCCCAGCGCCAGTGACGCATTGCCGTCCGCGTATATCGTTAAGCAGGGGCTCATTGAATCATTCCGCGCCTATACCTCGGGGAACGGCCTATGGGGTTTTGATGAGTACGC
>NZ_JBXAYH010000046.1:0-607 GCF_056782195.1 Dellaglioa sp. CoH-55-MRSF-8 | reverse complement strand
ACCCAATGACGACGATTGACCCATGCGTCGAGAACGCCAGAGCCGTCAACTTCACGCTTCCAGCCGCTTGTGTACTGTTCGAAATAACGAATGGTCATGAAGTATCCTTTACTTGTATACACGAGTCACGGTGGGACGCTCGCGGCGTGCGCGTTCAGCCCGTGCCCAGAACTCGTGTTGTTGGGGATGGTGCTCGTCTTCCACGATTTCTGCATCGACGATTTCCACGTCGCTAGTCTGCATCCTATTGGTCGCAGCACACAGCGCGGCTACGACAGCCGTCAAGATAAGCATCAGGACGAGCACGACCATCGAAAGCTGACGATAGGAAGTGCCGGGCGGTAGAGTCATCAGATTCCACCCGTACACTAGGAAAGAGACCGGAATTCCGATGACGAGCGCGGTCAGAAAACGGTGCTTGGCACTCACTCTTCCTCCGGAGCCATCGGCAGCGGTTTCCACAGATCGCTGTCATCACGCGAAACAGTACCACTCTTCCACGGGTCGTCGTAGTTGATGGGAGTGCACACTTCACCGAATTCGCGCTTGCCGACCGGACGGTAGTGGTAGTCGCTTTCGTTGGTTGAGTACTGGATGCTCTCACCTT
>NZ_JBXAYH010000045.1:370-611 GCF_056782195.1 Dellaglioa sp. CoH-55-MRSF-8 | reverse complement strand
GGTGGACACAGGAAAAGGCGCGTGAAGTGGCACTTGCGTGGCTCACCCGTTCCGAGATCGTGGAGGAATGATGCACGTATTTGCTCTAATCGTGTATGCAGTATCTATGTTCGCGTGCTTGGGGCTATCCGCGTACGGTTTTCATCGCATTGATTGTGTGCCAAATGTGTGGAACGGCGATGTTCAATGGACGAAGAATTTTTCGACCGATGCTTACGTCATCGTCTTGCTGTTCGCAGCC
>NZ_JBXAYH010000045.1:0-360 GCF_056782195.1 Dellaglioa sp. CoH-55-MRSF-8 | reverse complement strand
GATGTTGGCGCTCATCATGGGTCTGCACATTTTGGCCCATCGAGCCCGTTGAAGGAGATTTGATGGATATTGAAATGTTGACGGCTAAGGCCGATGCTTACGATTTGGCTTCGTCTCTGGCTGACAGTATGGGCTATGGTACGTTGAGCGAAGCGCTCCACGCGTTTCAGCGACTAAAGCAGGAAGCGTCACCTCCGAAGCAGGGGGCAGAAAGGATCGTGACCTATATCACGCGGGGCTACGTCGAGGAATCCGTGCAGGACAAGCTCATGCGCGACGGACATGTCGGCGCATTTGTCGTCAGCTCTGTCGGCGCTACCTCCGATCATCAAGTGGAAGTTCGTTTCCTGAAATGAGGAC
>NZ_JBXAYH010000044.1:0-611 GCF_056782195.1 Dellaglioa sp. CoH-55-MRSF-8 | reverse complement strand
TATTTAAATGCTGAGCGAAAATTAAGGAGCAGCCGCGTGGACGCGACTTACGATGCAACATTGACCCTGACACCACTAGACCTACTTTGTGTGGTCGTGTTTTTCTACGGTGTGTACAAGCTCGGTGAGCTGATTTGCAAGTCGCTGCGAAATAGTTCACCGTCTAGTGATCCTAATTTTCTGATCACTGGCAACGAAAACGCGAGCGTCTCTGGAATCCTGTACGATGGACGTGTTGTTCCCTCTATCGACATCAAGGACAAGTCGCTGTTCATCGACGGTAAGTTCAAGCGTCGTCTTTCACGCAACAGCCGCACCTACAATAAGGGTGTGGGGATTTTCGTCGATGGCAATTACGTAGGTTAAACCAAGGGGCTTCGGACCCTTTTTGCTGGGTGACACATGAACACAATACGCGTTGACGATGCTGCGTACCAAACTATCGACTGGGAAGGTCCTCTAGACTTTCCGGGGCAGGAGATAGAGTGCCCTGAGTGCAGAGAGTGGCACGCGGCCGATAGGTGGGCAGCGTATGACACCTATTGCGAATCATGTGGAGGACACCCAATTCTTTCGTGTCCTAAAAATCATTACTTCGACCCCTACGGAGG
>NZ_JBXAYH010000043.1:0-612 GCF_056782195.1 Dellaglioa sp. CoH-55-MRSF-8 | reverse complement strand
GGCACCTCCGACGGGCGTGAACTTGGGCGGTGTCAAGGCCGGTACCGGAATCACGATCGCAGGAGACGGAACGATCAGTGCGACAGGTGCCGTTGCTTCGGTGTCCGGACAAACTGGCGCTGTCGTTGTCCAAGCAACGAACAACAACGGAGCAACCGGTACATCGTTGATTTCGGACACTGGTGCTACAACCGCCAACACAAAGCTCAAGACGATCGTCGCGGGCTCTGGCATAACGCTGGCCGCCGACCCCAACGGCAACNTTCAGATTAGTAGCACAGCAACTGGCGGTGTGTCCTCGATCACAGCGGGCACGTCGGGGACGCTTACTGGAGACATTACGTTCACGGCAGGGCCTTCCATATCGCTATCGAACACTGGAAACAGCATTCAGATTTCTGGTACTGGTGTTCCGGAAGCACCAAACGACGGCAATGGCTACATGCGCCAGAACTTGGGTTGGTCGGTTGTGCCCTCGATCGCCGACGCAATCACGTCGGTCACGGGTCAAACTGGTTCAGGTGCCGTTATTCTGGTTGAGTCTAACCCTCCCGCAAACTCAGCGATCATCAAGTCGCTAGTGGCTGGTCAAAACGGGAAGCTCTCCGAAGC
>NZ_JBXAYH010000042.1:295-614 GCF_056782195.1 Dellaglioa sp. CoH-55-MRSF-8 | reverse complement strand
GTCGGTATCTACGACCAAACGACCAGCGCATGGGTTCCGGTTGACGGCACGACGGTCAAGGTCACGGGCCAAACGGTCTCGGGCCTGACGGCAGGCGACACGGTTACCGTGACTTACGAGTACACGCTGACGGCAGTGCAGCGCCGGGTCCTGTTCGGTGACGTGCAGCCGGGCGGCTACGTTGGCGATTACGTCCAGCAAATCGGCGTGATTACGCGCGGTACGGTGTTCACTTCGCAATTCGACGCATCGAAGAACTGGGCAGCTGCTGGTGGTTCGGCCTCGACGCAAATCTGTGTGGCCGCTAACGGCATGCTGA
>NZ_JBXAYH010000042.1:0-285 GCF_056782195.1 Dellaglioa sp. CoH-55-MRSF-8 | reverse complement strand
GTGCGTACGTGACGCAAATCCCGGGCGCGGAAATCCCGTTCCTTGGCATCACGTTCGACGCTCACTAAGCATCGGTTCACAAACAGCAATTTTAATTCAGTCACCTGAGACTTGAATTGCTCGGGTCCTGTCCTGATCAATAGGTCAGGACCCCTACCCAAAATATACGGAGTACTCACATGCGTACCAACAAGATTCAAACGTATGCGGCTAAGAAGCCTATGGTCAACGCTTCTGAATACCGCTTTGACGGCTCGCAGGAACGCGCTGTCGGCGCGAACGGTG
>NZ_JBXAYH010000041.1:0-643 GCF_056782195.1 Dellaglioa sp. CoH-55-MRSF-8 | reverse complement strand
ACCCCGCGTAGTAGATCAGGTCAAGCGCCAAGAAGATGTGCCGGATGGGCAAATCCTCTGGAGGTTCCTGCTCTGCCATAATGCAGCTCGCGATCGTTGCGCACAGTTTGTCGCTGAGCACTACTGCCGTCACCTTGCGACCTTCCTCGCGCACCCCTGAGCTAAGACGGGCCAGAGCGCCAAGAAGGTTCTCATCAAGCTTTAAGACATGAGTACTCATTTAGTGTTCCTTAGTTTGTTTCTATCCATCACGAACATAAAGGTGACGGCTACAACCGTGTACACACTCATGATCAGGTTGGACAACGCGGGAGCAACATCGTGTGCGCCCAATTGAATTCTTAGAGTTACGCAACCAAGCAGCATGATCGCAATCACCAGTATGTCCCGCACGATTCCTCCGCAGCAAAAACAAAAGGGTGGATAGCGCCAACTATCCACCCTCTATTTACTTGCCCAACACCAAATCAACCAAACATCTTCGGCTCTGCACATTAACCCGGGCCGACACCGAGCAAAAGGAGTGCAGGTAACCAGACTGCGCGGCATGTGCAATACCGTCGTGCATGAATCTCGGGCGAACCCGAATCAGTAGCTGGTCAGTTCTACTGACTGAATATGGCAGGTGCTGAGAGATTCGAAC
>NZ_JBXAYH010000040.1:0-646 GCF_056782195.1 Dellaglioa sp. CoH-55-MRSF-8 | reverse complement strand
GTGCTTCAGAAAGGAGTGTGCCCATATTACACCACCTGTAGCGTGAGGGTGACGGGGAACGCGGTCACACCCGCCTGATTTGTTGCTTGCGCCGAGAACGTGAAGGTGTAGTCGCCCGGAGCCGGGGTCTTCAGGCACAGAATGCGCACTGTATCAAACAGGACCTGACCTTGGCCCACCACCGTCTGCCCGATACCGGTCAGCACCGAGGCCTTGAATTCACCGGTAGGCGGATTCGATACGATCGCGATCGACACGGGATCAACGGTACCGTAGTTGTCTATGATCGTCTGATTGGTTTGGAATAGCTCGGCCCAGTTGAAATCTAGGAACGAACAGACCTTGGCAAACGCGACTTGATCAACGGACGCGGCCCAACGAATCGTGCCGTTTGTGGGCGGTGTCGGATTGACCGGGTTCTTTGCGGGCGGAACCATAGCATTGAGGTTGAAGGCAAGAGCAGGCAGATATACGCCATCACTGAAGCGGTAACGAATCGTATTGACCGGCATCGACCAGAAGCCCCACCAATCGATGTTGTGCGGATCGTCTGAGAACACGAATTCGGAGAACCCGATCCACGGCTTTTGCCACTCCACGTCTGTTGGCCACATAATGGCCATAAATTCTTCGAGGCGCGTGTTGT
>NZ_JBXAYH010000039.1:0-669 GCF_056782195.1 Dellaglioa sp. CoH-55-MRSF-8 | reverse complement strand
CCATATACAGTACTCATACAGCGTGAGAGCGCGACGGACCCAATCTCGGTGTCCGCACCTATGCCCGAGACCTTTTCTATGGACTCGGGTGCTGCATACGAACAGCCTCTGCCACAGTCTTTGTCACCAACTAAGGCACTCGATACAGCCGCAGCTGCGGTTGGTGTGCGTCTTGCGGTTCAGGCCATGAGCGCGCAGCTATGGGCCGGTAATACCGAAACGAACTTGAGCCTAGAGCTTCAGTTCCATACGGAAACTGATCCCGTTACAGATGTTCGGACTCCTATCGTTAACCTTTTGAAGTTGACGATGCCTAGTACTGGCAAGTATGGGTTTCTGGAAAGCCCCGGCCCTTCGATCGACTTCGGAGATTCAGCGGCCTCCATAGCCAAGGACGCGGGTACCAATATAGGAACTTCTATTGGGTCAGTCGTCAATGGTGTGCTTGGCAGTGATAACGTAACCAATTTCCTGAGGGCTGTAGGCATAACGCCAAAGGCAGGGTCGCTGACCAACACGTCGCAGAACTCGAATGATGGAGCCAACAATACGGTACCGGCAGATGCCACGGTAAACCCGAGCATGGGTACTGCTGCCTACTGGAACACGAAGCTGAAGAACCGCATCTCGATCAAGATTGGCAACTATCTGTTCTTCGACTCAGTGGTT
>NZ_JBXAYH010000038.1:0-670 GCF_056782195.1 Dellaglioa sp. CoH-55-MRSF-8 | reverse complement strand
ATGTTAGCGACTATTCGATAGTCGCTAACATAGCAGGTCCCCAAGGCGTCGCTGGAGCCGCAGGTGCCGCGGGCGCTACGGGTCCGCAAGGTCCTAAAGGTGATGCTGGTATAGCGGGTGCGCCGGGCGCGAATGGCAACACTATATGGAACGGGACTGGTGCTCCGTCAAACACACTCGGCGCACCCGGCGACTTCTATTTGCAGACCGATACTTCGGTGCTATGGGGTCCTAAAACAACGGCATGGCCATCGTCTGGTGTACCGCTACAGGCACCAATGAAGACGTACGCAGTGTCGCTATTTGTTGAAGGCACAACAAACGTGCCCAATGAAGTTCTTATGGTGCACTGTGCAGCTGCCGCATTCACTATACCTGTAAGCCTTCCGGGTTCTAATGTCAAGGCCCTGAGTCCAGCTGCCAATAACTCGGTGTTCATCATCAAGAAGAACGGGACTCAGATAGGGGTAGCCACATTTGCCATTGGGTCTACTACTGCACTTCTTGGATCATCGGTTCCGGTGTCCTTTGCCGTGGGTGATATTCTAGAAGTGGACGGGCCAAACACACCCGACCCCTCGCTAGCTAACATCGGAGTCACCATTGTGGGTACGCTGAATTGAGGCCAATTTTATAGTGTAGGGTAACTATAAGGAAGAGATATGGACGC
>NZ_JBXAYH010000037.1:0-677 GCF_056782195.1 Dellaglioa sp. CoH-55-MRSF-8 | reverse complement strand
AGGCGCATGTGGTCCGAGGCCTCGACAAGCACAATGCCGGTCACTAGCAGCGGGCACTGGCCATGCTTGTTGACACCCAGACCGATGTCGCGAAAAATCAATTCACCGTGATTCATGTTTCTCCTTGTCACAAGGGCGCTTGCCCTTTTCATACACACATTTCGCGCCCTCGAACCCCATACGCTCTCGGCATTTGCAGGGCCCGAACCACGTATCCGGATAATGCACAGGCGTCTCGTTCAATGCACAAGCACCTGCACATGGTTCAGCAGCCATTGCGCGAGCAGCGTGGCACCAATACCTAGACCCAGACCCATAACAAATGCCCCGACGATCCCGCTGATAAGGCCGTTAAGAGCACCCACAATTACGCCTGCGAACACAATTCCTTGCCCTCCACGTGTTGGATCACCTGATTCGCAAGATCACCAATCGTCTCAAGACTGATGAATTCGGACGGATACATGGTGATGCGATATTTCTGGTTGATTGCTTCACAAAGAGCGGTACGCGCACGCAGAAGCTTCAGCCCCATTTCCACCAAGCGAACACCTGCGTACGCGCCGTTCGAGATTACCACAGGTCCTTTCACGATTTCGCGCTCCATCGCGAGCCGCACGATATCCTGAGCTACTGCGTCCATGGTAAGCGGCGGAACCTGTTTTGCATACATATGC
>NZ_JBXAYH010000036.1:0-684 GCF_056782195.1 Dellaglioa sp. CoH-55-MRSF-8 | reverse complement strand
AATTACATCTGGTCGGATCACACGCCAACCGAAATCCTGAAACAAAACTTTGCATTTCCGTCCGATTTCCATCCGATGGTGTACAACATTCACCAGTTCTTTCAGGATCGCGCACTGGATCGAAATGTTGAGCAACTGGAGGCCGGGCGCATGTACCAGCTGGACGTGTATAACGTTCATCGTCGGCCGCGTATCGAGGCCGGTACACCGCGCCGCTTCTTCCGCATCTCGTTTGTACCGATCGAAATCGAGAGCGACGACTGCCAGCCCAATCCTTGGCTTCCGGCGCGAGTCTACAACCGCGATGACGTGCGAAAGCGCCTTATCCGCTACGTTTGAGAAAAACATGGTAAGATTGCTCAAGTTTTTGGTGACCGGCATATGGCACCAGCACAAATGGAAGATTCTGGAGCGCGTGCCCCTCACCACCAATTACGGGGATGGTTACACCTCGCGACATACGCGTACTTACTGTCAGTGTGAAATATGCGGAGTTCCGCGCACCTTCGATTAAGGAGAAAAGCATGACATTCGAGCAATGGTGGGAAAGTCTGGCGGAAGATGAAGAAGGTTTCAAGGTCCATGGCGGGTTCCGCGTGAACGAGGGTTTCGCACGACTCGGATGGGATGCGGTGGCTGAACGTATGGCCGAATTGGACCGCCAGATTCAGTATCAGCACGATG
>NZ_JBXAYH010000035.1:0-696 GCF_056782195.1 Dellaglioa sp. CoH-55-MRSF-8 | reverse complement strand
AAGGCCCGGCGCACGAGCGCGTGATCGATGCGCTCACGACAGGTGACGCGGTGCTCCTGATAACGCCAGATTGGATAGGCCGGACTTTGGCACGCACCTATAAGCAGGTGACAGCGGTCCACAATACAGTGCAGCTCGATGGGGACACAGACGCACGTCTTCAGCGAGCACTGGCCACAGTAGGTTTGGACCTCCACAGCTCCATGTACAATGCGGCACGCGCCGTATCGATCGCACCGCTGGTCTAAATGAAAAAGCCCCACCAACCTAGACAGTTGGTGGGGCTTTTGTTTATCGTGCGAACATATGTAGCGCGATGACCAATACAGCAGTGATACAGATAGATACTACAGCCACAACGTCCGTGCGTCCCGGGCCCATACTAGGCAGCGCTCCCCGCTCGTTGCTGTTCCAGTTCGGCAAGTTTCTTGCGAGTTCGTTCAATCTTTTCCTCTAGCTGTTTTTGCTTGAGTGTCTTTTGCGGGGACTGCTCCGCACGACGGTTGGTGCACGGAACGATCTCAAGATTTCGTGCCACACCCGAGGCCTCAATCTCACTCATCCGGCGTCGAGCTACCTTCGGGTCTTGCGCAGAGCCGCATACAGTACGCAAATGTACCTGCTTACGATCGAACAAGTCACTCGACTGACAGGCCACATCTCCAACGATCAGGTAGTTGACGCGGAAGTCACGGT
>NZ_JBXAYH010000034.1:0-717 GCF_056782195.1 Dellaglioa sp. CoH-55-MRSF-8 | reverse complement strand
CCGCGACGCACCTGCTGCGCCACGATCTGCTGATCCTGAGTCATGGCCGCAGGCAGGAATCGACGACGTGCCGATGGGCTGTACACGTAGTACTCTTCTTCTGCCATGCGTTGCATAGCCTCGGTCCACTCAGCACCCTGCGGAAATGCCTTGAACATCTTGTCGATGATGTCCTGCGCGTATGCTGTGCGATCCTCTTCAATCAATGCCGTAAGCTTGTGATCCAACTCTTCCAGCATGCGATTGATTTCGACCATACGCTTCTTGTCCGTCTCGGGCTTCAACGACTCTTCGTACAGCGCGCTGATCTGTCCTTTTAGGGAGCCAAGGTCACTCTGCTTCGTATCGATGCCGAGTGTCTTTGCGCTCTTACCGTACAGCGTGCCGAACACAATCGCCTTAATCGCGTGACGGAGCGGGTGATCCTTGTCCACCCACTGCTTGAAAAAGCGAAACACGTTTTGAATGTGAATGTCGCCTTTCGTCTTTAGCTGCGCCTTGATCTCAGCGCGTTCCTCATCGGTCTTTGCCGAGATGTAGGCTTGCCGCAATTTCTGACCTGCGCGGAACGCCTCGGCCAGTGCCTTGTCGCCTGCCGCAACTGACCAGATTCGCACTTCGTGAGCAGAGTAGTCGTATCGAATCATCAGGTATCCGGGTGTGGATACGAACATCTTCTTGATGATCTTTGCGAGCTTTCCCCGGCTCGGAATCTGC
>NZ_JBXAYH010000033.1:0-731 GCF_056782195.1 Dellaglioa sp. CoH-55-MRSF-8 | reverse complement strand
CGACTGCTTGCTGCGGGTTCGTCTCGATATGCCCGGCAAGGATCGAATCTCGTTGATCTTTGACGAAGCGCGTCAATGTGTTCAGACCTCACTCACGGTGAAAGCTCCCGCCAAAGTTCTTCAAGACCTGAAGCAATGCGTAGAAGTGATCGAACCGCGCGAGTATCGTGGTGGCGTTCTAGCCCGATGGTCATGGAAATCCGGCGCGGAGCCCATGACCGAACATCGCCTGAAGCGAATTTGGGAATCTGCACAGCGCCCTAAGGCACAGTACGTGACTCGTTTGCACAAGGTGCTTGAACATGTGCGCAACGGTACGCTGCATGTGTGGGTCGCATTTCACGAAGAGCAGCGCAAGGGCGAATTGCAGAATGTAGAAGTCCAGATCACGCTCAGCCCCCAACGTTTGTTCTACGGGTACGGCCGTGTCCTGATACTCTCAGCCTTTTTTAATCATTCTCAGATGTACTATCTGCTGAAACGCGGGGAACTCGCAGGTAAGATAAGCCAGTATGCAGCCTCGAAGGACGCCACCCTCTTGATTGATGTGTCCGATCAGCTCATTCGTGCGGATCGCATTGAACGCATCCGCGATGCGCGGCTTGCGTGCGCCACTATGACCTATATCTTCGAAGAGGAATCGTTGACGAAGGCTCATATCAATCAAGGCATCGTGATTCCTTATATGCCGACGTGGCGTCGAGACGAAGTGAACGAAACTTATACGAAGC
>NZ_JBXAYH010000032.1:0-742 GCF_056782195.1 Dellaglioa sp. CoH-55-MRSF-8 | reverse complement strand
AGACGTGACAGGTACGCGCGACGCACACGACTATCGGGGCGTGTTGGCACTGAGCGAAGACGCCAAAACGTACGGGGCCGCACGTATGGCCCTGCATGACAAGCCCCGTGCCCGGTTCCGCTATGTAGCGGACGCTACCGGTTATCAGGTGTATGACGCGGCCCGCTACGTTGGGCACGTGGCGCGCGTCGGGGATCGGGATTTGTGGCAAGTTACCGACGCACAAGGCCGGTTGCATCTTACGACGCGCACTCGCGCGAGTGCCGCTCACTATCTCGCGACGCTCGTTCAATAAACCCCAGACGGCGCGGGGTTATTGTTGACGCCGGGCCCGACACCGCCTAGAATTCATTCCATCGATTAACTACCTGACAGGGTAAAAACATGAAACACGCAAAGACTGTCCCCAAGTCCGAAATCCGCGCTTACTACGCGGAAAAGAACGGCGGCCATTGGTTCGACCGCGACACCATGCGATTTTTTAAAACCGTGTTGCCGCGCACCGGGTACCTGATTGGCGACACGTATTATTTTGTGACGCGCGAAACGAACCCGTCGAATGAGGCGCGTTACAGTGTGCGTTCTCTGTCCGCTGCTGGCGCACTGGATACTGTCGGAAAATTCCATTCGTACCGGTTCCGCGAAGGCGCGACCGAAGCTATCGCGCAAATCGCGCTCACCCATCACGAAGCACAACAAGGGTAAGACCATGGCACGCTATCAAATCATCGTCAGCAATTTG
>NZ_JBXAYH010000031.1:0-792 GCF_056782195.1 Dellaglioa sp. CoH-55-MRSF-8 | reverse complement strand
ACCTACAGTGTGACGGACCCGAAGTTTGGCCGAGACATTCGAATCTTCTTCGATGGTTCGAAGGCACCCGCAGATCAGTATCAAGTGATCCCGGCAGACACGCGCAGCGCGCTCGACGAGGAAGAACTCTCATTCCTGCGCTGGGATACTTCGTGCCTCGCAGCGGAGCCGCTGTCGGATGAGGAAACGAAGCGTGAGTTCGAGTCGTGGGCAAAGCGTAATGGAGTGAAGCTTAAGAAGGGTAAGGCCGTTGACGCGGACGACATCGACGAAGACGAAGACGACGAACCCCCGAAGAAGGGCAAGAAGGCTCCGGCCAAGGGCAAGAAGAAGGTCGTCGAGGAAGATGAGGACGACGAAGATGAGGATGAAGACGGCGGCATCGACGATGAAGACGAAGATGACGACGAGCCTCCCAAGAAGTCCAAGGGCAAGAAGAAGCCAGTCGAAGACGACGAGGACGAGGATGAAGATGATGACGGACTCGACGACGAAGACGAAGATGAGGACGACGAACCCCCGAAGAAGTCTAAAAAGCAGGTGAAGAGCAAGAAGAAACCTGTCGATGAGGACGACGAGGACGAGGATGAGGACGACGACCTCGAAGATGAAGACGAGGATGACGAGCCACCAAAGTCGAAGAAGAAAGCGCCGGCCAAGGGAAAGAAAAAGCCCGTCGATGAAGCTGAGGACGACGAAGACGACGACCTTGACGAAGATGAGGACGACGAGGATGAACCTCCGAAGAAGTCCAAAAAGCCGGTGAAGGGCAAGAAGAAGCCAGTTGAAGAC
>NZ_JBXAYH010000030.1:0-794 GCF_056782195.1 Dellaglioa sp. CoH-55-MRSF-8 | reverse complement strand
ATCCCATACGATCGTGTTGTGTACTTTGTGTGTGATGCACGTTCCCAGCTCGCAATGAGTAACTTGAGTCAACAGCTGTGGCCTGATACCCGTGCGCTGGATTTGCATCTGGCGATCGGCGTAGCCATGGTCGATGCGACGCAAAACCCGGGAGAGCCTTGGGAACTTAAGGTCAACGAGCCGACTCTTGATGAGTATGTACGTCAAGCAGCGCAGCCCTCATTCATGAACTTCTTGCAGGCGCGTGCGTGCAAGATCAATCCGTATTCACTGCGCAAAGAAATGCAGAAAATGGCGGTGGCGTATCTGGCTGGTGGCATCAGCCTTCTGGCGCTGCGCCGTGCCTACAGGGGTAATTCGAAGTTGGCTGATTTGCTTACACTGATGGAAAGCGACGATGCACTGCGCCTGCGCAACGCGGTTCAGGCGGCACGCACTGTTGGTGTAGAGGCGGCGGCGCAAGAATTCAATCTTGAGCAGTTTGAGTTGAACTACGTGCTGAAATCGTATAGTCTGAACTCCTAATTTAATATGGATGGGATTTGTCTGATCCCAGTTTTAGGAGAGCCCAGTGGCACAGTACATTAGACTATATCTGGTACCCATAAACGGGGTACAACAAGTGATCGACGTTGACTCATCGGTCCTGATCCGCAGCAATAATCAATTTGTGTCGCCTCAAGTAGCAGCTTCAGTAGACCTGATAATGGCACCGGTTCAAACCATGTTCACGCCGTTTGCGGATGCGGCTACGGCCTTGATGCTGACGCTGACCGGATATCAGAATGTGCGTG
>NZ_JBXAYH010000029.1:0-805 GCF_056782195.1 Dellaglioa sp. CoH-55-MRSF-8 | reverse complement strand
GGACGCTGTGGTTGTTCGGGTCTCCCCCACAATCACCAATTTTAATTCACTGGAGTCGTGGCCGAGTTGTTCGAAGGCGCGGGCCTGTAGAGCCCGTTCCCCTAGCGGGACGCGGAGGTTCGAATCCATCCCGACTCCACCAGTTTCTTAGGAATCCTAAATGGCAACTACGCCTCTCTACGACAAGGTTGTTATCCGTCCGCTAATTTCGGACCAGACCACATCTGGTGGTATCGTGATTCCGGGTACGGCAGACAATTCTGATTGTGGTGTTGTGGTGGCCGTAGGCGAAGGACATATCCTGCGCGACGGTTCGATCCGTCCTCTGCGCGTTAAGGTAGGTGACACGGTTATCACGTCAATGACGACTGCAACCGTAGAAGTAGATGGTGAAGAGCTGAAGGTGTGCCTCGAAGGCGACCTGATTGGTATCATCAGTTAAGTAGTACGAATCAGATAGTGAGCCGGACGAAGTTGTTACCCGGTCTATCTGACTCAATTCCGGTGTAGCTCAGCGGTAGTAGCAACGGACTGTTAATCCGTGGGTCGCTGGTTCGATCCCAGCCACCGGAGCCAAACATGCGCGGGTAGCTCAGTTGGTAGAGCACCGGACTGAAAATCCGGGTGTCGCTGGTTCGAGTCCAGCCCTGCGCACCAACGTTGTGACCTCGTAAAAATCGTAGGAGGGGCTGATTACCCCGACCGCAATTTGTGTCCCGGGCTCGGCCTGTGTGTCGCTAGTGTAGATTTTCCACGTGTTGAGGTCAACTAATCAATTGGGGACTAGCCAAGTCAGGTCCAAGGC
>NZ_JBXAYH010000028.1:344-812 GCF_056782195.1 Dellaglioa sp. CoH-55-MRSF-8 | reverse complement strand
ACAGTGTCCACAAGACGGCAACAGCTTTTGCGAAGGTCAAGCTAACAAAGGTGCCAGTCAATTCGGTGGAGGCCTGCATTGACTTCGAGAGCGACGCATAATTCGGGAATTTGACATATCGATGCAGTGCGTAACTAGATAGGAGTGCTGTCAAACTCGACTTGGAACCACGCTGCCCGATTACGCCCACGTACTGTAGATAGTTTCGGAGTCCGTGGTTTTGGATCAGCTCCCATTTACCGCGCTTGCACTTTGGACACTTACCATACTCCAAGAACTGGATATGTTCTGGCATTTCTTTTGCCTTGTAGTCCACAGGCACGTTGTGCACATCGAGCCACGCTTTATTCGAGCACACAGGGCACGCTTCACCGAACAGCATAGTACCGACCCACAACTGACGAGACCAAGGCGGGTTTGCCTTGGGGTTCTGCATGTTGAATGCATAGTCATAGAAGTTCTTTGCTT
>NZ_JBXAYH010000028.1:0-334 GCF_056782195.1 Dellaglioa sp. CoH-55-MRSF-8 | reverse complement strand
CGTGCCGGTATTCTGGTCCTCTGCTTCCTGCATTTAGCGTGCGATATCGAAGTCGTCTACGGCCATTCCGTTTTCGTCGGTACCGCCGCCTCGGATTATGTACTCATCCTCACGAACGGTCGCCACCTTACCCTTGGGCTTGGCCTTTACCCGACGATTCCGAATTTCCTCCATTTCGGACTCCGAAAGAAGTCCCGGAAATAGATTGTAGTCACCAGATTCTGCCAACGTCTCAAGATGATCCGTTACGCTGTTGACCTTCGAATAATCAATCTTTTTCATTGTCAGTGTCCGAGTTTTTGGTTCTGGACGCGCGTCTACGGCGCTCATGTTC
>NZ_JBXAYH010000027.1:0-814 GCF_056782195.1 Dellaglioa sp. CoH-55-MRSF-8 | reverse complement strand
CTAGCATTCTGTGTCTTGAATCCCATGATTAACCCTGCGTATACTGACTATCGGTACCAACACGGGTGCCCAATATCTTTTCGGCATAGGTGCCACCGGTTATGTAAATGGCACGCCCAACTACTGCATATGTGCCTGCGTACGCCTTATCAGTAAGGCTGTACTCCTGATCAACTATGAAGGACATAGTATCGAGCGGTTGGAACTGTGTAGGACTCTGAACCAAAAATTCTACGTCCAGCGAGTATAGGTTTGCGTACCGAAGATTCTGATACAGGGCCTGCTCATAGTTGGCATGTGTATTACCAACGTCTATACCACTGAATGTCTGATATCCGCGTACCACCTTCTCTTTAACCGATAGGTTATATAGCGGAGCGCTGGCATCAGGTCTGAATTCGAGCGTGTTTATCTGGGTGCTCGGAACGTCAGTGATCAACGATTGGGAATACCTACTATTCTGATAGCCAGTCATCTTGTTGTTCATGCCGGACCGGGCTATGGGCCTATAGTCCATAGCGGTAAACACTCCGGACATAAACTGACCGAGCACAAGGCGCTGTGAGGGCTGTGGCGGCGGCAGCGTGATAACGTCCTTGTAGCGCAGAACGCCTGTGCTGGTTACTGCCATCTCCATATATGAAGCGGCTGTCGCATAGCCCCTATCTGCTATACTGCGTGCGAACTCCGCATATGTCTTATTGCGTGGTAGCCACAGTTGAGAATCCGAAGTACTAGCCCCATCGAATTGGAGGCCGCACGTTGCCGCGATCTGCGATAGAACGTCATTTGAAGTTCCCCTTAGGCCGGCGAC
>NZ_JBXAYH010000026.1:0-816 GCF_056782195.1 Dellaglioa sp. CoH-55-MRSF-8 | reverse complement strand
CGTACATGGCCCCAAGCGCGTATTCAGCACCGCTCCCGATCGCAGCATAGTCGTAAGCGGCCTCAACCACGGTCCCGTCTCCGTGAATCTCAAAAATGTGGGATTCATAGCCGAGTAGGATATTCACGTCCTTAAACGGCTTATCTCGGCTGGTGCCGGATTCAAGCAGCAGGCAGCGCCGCAGTTCTTCACGCACTGGCCCGTGGATGAAGCGCTCCACGTTCATTGACCGGTTCCTGACAGGGGGCACGAAATTTAGGCGCACACAGAAATTGAGGGCCATGGCCCCGGACACGCCGATGCAAAACGGACCCGATCGAAAAATCTTGGGGGCGCGCAGCGTACGCAACCCATCATTGTTAAGCGTGGCCACCGAATCAGAACCCATCCACACACCACCCGCATCGCGCACCGCACAAATAGTTGTCACAAATCCTCCACACTTAGCTCAAGCCGACCACGGCTCCGGAAACTTCATCCACGCAATCACGTGATAATCGTCGTAGTCACGCGGGTCACAAATACCGTCAGTCGGACACACCTCGACCCAGCCAGAGTCGCCCACTTCATAACGGTAGGCCCACGCCTTATGCGGTACCCAGCACATATCACCGTATTGGACGGTCACAAGCACCGGAATAGACCACCGATAATCACACGATTCCGGATTCTCGGACTGACGCGGCGGCAGCTCCATATTCCACCCAGCAGCATAGCTGCGATTTTTACCCATCTCACACACCTCCCTCATCACCCATCCCACACCACGTAATTTAAGATTGTCCAATCACAAAAGCGCCGTTCCGCGTCCCTCAC
>NZ_JBXAYH010000025.1:0-855 GCF_056782195.1 Dellaglioa sp. CoH-55-MRSF-8 | reverse complement strand
GAAACCTCACTGGGTTACTGCTATTAGTTCACCTCTTCGTCCACGAATGATTTCCTGATCATGGGCCTCTTGTGCCTGAAGTGAACCGGGTGCATGCTGAGCGGATTGGCCTCGTGCTTGCGGTGGTGCCGCGCTCATAGTTGTGTCGGCTCGCACACGCACCTGTGGCTGCGTCACTTCTGTTTGGCCGCCTGTGTTGTTCCCGCGCTCGCGCTGTAGCGTTGCTGCCATTTCAGCAGCACTGATACTAGCGCGGTTGCCCTGTACTCCTGAATAATACGAAGTTTCCCCATCACCATATCGTGTCGGGTCCGTCTTTTTCTTTTTGTACAGAGGCATACCTGCGGGAGCGGCTACCGACGCCCACTCCTGCGATGCGGCGTAGACCGCAGCATTCAGATCATCGGAACGCCCCGAGATGTAATCACCAATAGCCCGGCGTTTGACACCAATCAGGTAATCGAACATACGGTCTTGAGTAGTCCTATCAAACTTCTCCTGACCGGTCAAGCCTAGGCCGCGAACGATCTCGGGCATCGTGGTCGTAATGATCTGGTAGCGACCGACAGCATTAAAGTCACCAGCCTGCTGATGCTGCATAACCTCGTTGACCGTCATGTTCTCAAGGTCTTCAGTACCCGCGCGCCCCTTCTTTTTCTTATCCTTGACACGCGTACCGTAGTTCACACTGTTGTAGTCGCCCTCACCGCGAGCGACCAACGCGCTTATACTAGTAACGTCTCTATGCTCTACATGAGGCACCGGACCAGCTGCCCGCATAGCCCCAACGTCCCCGGCCCCGAGTGGGGCTTCTGCGCCCGTGCTAGCCACAAGCCGACCCGCGTCATCATAAAC
>NZ_JBXAYH010000024.1:0-866 GCF_056782195.1 Dellaglioa sp. CoH-55-MRSF-8 | reverse complement strand
GGCGGCGCAGTGCCGCGACTTTGAAATGCTTGGTGACTTTTTCGAACATGGGAACCTCCAATAATTTAGTGATTCCCATTATACCTACTTCGAGCGACCAGTCAACCCCGATGAATCACTTCGGGCTCAACCCCAAACACGGCACGTACATACTCCGGGCACGTGCCTGCTGCCGCTTCGATACTCAACACCGCCTTTTCTTCGAACGGCCAGATGGGGCCCGGCAAATCGGTGAACACCGCGATCTTGTCGGAGCCAGAACCCTGCACCACGACAACGCGTTTTACAGCAAACGTAATCTCGCTCATAGCCCGTATTTCTCCTTGAACTGGTCCCATGTCATCGCCTTGTTCCCGGCCTTTACGATCTTGTCCGCGAACTTAGCACCCGGCTTGTATAGTAGCACATTCATCTTCGCGCTGTACTTGACAACGGTGCCGCCCTGAGCCTCGACAAACGCCTCTTCGTCAGCCGAGCGGTAACTGGTCCAAGCCACATTGACCCATGCTAGCTTCGCGCCTGCTGCCTTCTTCCGCACTGGCAGTTCGCCATCGATCTTGAGCACGCCCTCAAGAGGACGATACCACGCTCAGAACTCTGCAACGCCATCCACCAACAGCTGGATCGTTGCGTGCGAGAACCCCTTGATGCGGCCCACCTCGTTCCAGATTCCTTGTTTGTCAAGGTTGCAGAGAGTTTTCATACTCATGCCCGCAGCCTCAAGCTGTTCGAGCTTGCGCACTCCCATCCCACCGCGCGTGAAAGCGCCGCTTGCCACCATCAACTTCTTGAGCGGGATCGTGTCGCCCAGCACGCGCACGAGTTCCCCGCGCATCTTAGGCCACTGGTTCTTGCCGAATGCGTCA
>NZ_JBXAYH010000023.1:0-880 GCF_056782195.1 Dellaglioa sp. CoH-55-MRSF-8 | reverse complement strand
TTCCTGTGCCGCCTGCATCACGTCGTCCTATCGATCCGGGTCAGCCATACGGTGCGATTACGTTTCCCGTGATCGAGCCGAAATGGCCGTTCATCGATCCTATCACACTGAATACGGGTGGCATTCTCGAAGGTCAGAGCGTGCTGACGAGCGGCGGTATGGTCGAGATGCAGGACGCGCTTAAACCAGGCACGGTGGTTCACTGATGGGTAAGCGCTTCAAGGTCCGAGATAACAAGGCTATATACATCAACGCCATTGATTACAAGGATCAGAGACTGGTATCCGTTCGTCAGCAATACACGACGGCTAAGGAACCTGATGTGTGGAAGAACGGATATCAGGGGATTAGCCTGCCGTCGAGTCCTAAGGCGCTGCGCAAGCTCGCGGCTCACCTCGAATTGCTGGCTACTCGAATCGAGGCCGGTGAGCAAGAGTTCGAGGCAGTTGCTGATGAGCCTAAAAAGGAGAAGAAGTGATGGATCATNATCTTGATCTTGAAACGTTGAATCGCGTGCGCGTCAATCTTCTGGCTGTGATTGAAAACGCACCAGACGAGTACATGAATGGACTGCGCATTGCACTCGGTCTGGTGGTGCGCATGCACGTATTCGAAAAGGCACGGGGCGAGCTTCAAGCAGCGCTAGCCGAATTCGATGGCGCGATCAACACCGAGGAAGTACGCGCCGAGATTGCGCAGCGCGCAGTTGACATCACAGGAGCGGCATCTGCGTTCCACTCGGCAATGGATGAGGCAGAAACAGAAGCCCGATCCAAGACGCAAGAACTAGAAGACACGAGCCGAAAGCTGAAGGACGGCGGGCAGCATGTGTCAGAAAAGCCAGTCGGGCACCGTGTGTTTGATCCAGCTGTTTATGGCG
>NZ_JBXAYH010000022.1:0-916 GCF_056782195.1 Dellaglioa sp. CoH-55-MRSF-8 | reverse complement strand
GTTTGCATATTGCTTCCCTTGTTGTGAAAGTAGGGTGGTGAGTTGTGAACGTCTGGGCACTTGCCCCGCGTACAATTAAATTGTCTCTGGTGGACGGGACTGCTCTGCGGCTTTACGTGACATCTCGACGATTGCCGCGTCCCACGCTTCTTCCGGAATATCACCGTTAGCCGCGTAATCGGCCAATGCTTCAAGCAGCGAGACCATTGCGTGTTCCGCGCTTTGGCGTCCTGCACCCTTGTCCGTCAATCCATCGCCCTGTGCTCCGGGTATATCGATGTCGAACAGGCGCAGAGCTGCGTGCGTCGGCGTATTTTCACCGTCTGCTGTTTGCTGTAGCTCACGTTCGAGCAGCGCACGCCATTCATCTGCGGGCAGCGGGACCCACTCGCATTTGAAATAGCCAGCTCCAGATTCACCGGGCTCAAGCCCAGACAGCGCGGCATGTGCGATAGCCCACAAGCGATCGGCACCTAGGAATTGAAGAGCTGTGAACAGAAGGGCACCAGCAGGTCCCAGCTTCTCTATAGCCTCGCGCATGGACGAGGTATTCAGCAACTCTTCGATCAGGGCTTCTACTTTGTCACGGGCATCGCCATCTGCGTTCTCCCCAACAAGCTGTTGTAGCAAACCCATCTTCTCCAAAGCACCCGGCACATCGTGCAGAATGGACTTGGCCAGTGTGCCACTGCCTGCCTTCAGTTGGCCGCCTGCATGGCTACGGGACTCGGAGCCGGGACTCGTTTCCCCGTTTGCCACGAACTCTTGAAGCGCGCGTGGCAGTGTCGCCATAGCCTGTGCGGCTTTACTGTCGCGCGGTGAATAGGGTGCTACGCCACCTCCCGGGGGACCGGCCCGAGATGGGCGTTCCGCTCGATGGTGTATGGTTGAATCAGGTCGCGGGGCACTCTTGTGG
>NZ_JBXAYH010000021.1:0-928 GCF_056782195.1 Dellaglioa sp. CoH-55-MRSF-8 | reverse complement strand
GTGATCCTCTTCTCATGCTCTATTTCCGAGCGTACGCGTTTGCAGGCGAAGTACGGAACGCTGAGCCTGAGAAGTGTCATGGTCTGGTGTGGTCACACATCTACACGTTTGCTGAGGCGGACCCTCTGCATTTTATGAATCTGCCGATGTGGGAAAATGATAGACAGGCGCTTCGCGCCACGCTACAATTCCTCCGTTGATCAAATAAGGAGGATGTATGAAACAAAACGAACTGTACGGCCAGATGCTGGGTGGAAAGGCTCGCTTCTTCACCGGTGACACGGAAGTCGAACAGGAGGCACTCAAGCAAATCACGAATATCTCGAACCTGCCGATCTTGGCGGGTCCCGTTGCAATCATGCCGGATGTGCACGCAGGCATGGGCGCGACGGTCGGTTCCGTGATCCCGCTGAACGCAGCAGTTATTCCAGCAGCGGTCGGCGTCGATATCGGGTGTGGCATGGTGGCGGTTAAGACCAGCCTCAAGGCCAACCAGCTGCCGGATTCGCTGAAAGATGTGCGCGCCCAAGTCGAGCGTGACGTGCCGGTTGGTTTCAACTACCATCGTTCGCCTGTCAAGTCCTTCCACGATGGGAACGAGGCGCGTGCACTGGAGCGTCAGCGTGATGAGCTGTTCTCGCGCTTTTCGGGCCTGCGTATCATGGATCACGTTGGCAAATACGACGTGAAGCGCATGGAACAGCAGATGGGGACGCTGGGTGGGGGCAACCACTTCATCGAGCTGTGTCTGGATACGGAACAGGATGTATGGGTCATGCTCCATTCAGGCTCGCGTCATGTGGGCAAGACGATCGGTGAGTGCGCGACGGAGATGGCAGCTCGCGAAATCTCGGTGCGCGGTATTCAGCTTGCAGACAAGGACCTTGCGTGGTTCGATGAGGGCACCGATTCGTTTGATGCCTACGTT
>NZ_JBXAYH010000020.1:0-953 GCF_056782195.1 Dellaglioa sp. CoH-55-MRSF-8 | reverse complement strand
TTCGGCAGGGGATTTTGAGTCCCCCGTGTCTAGCTATTCCACCACATCCGCATACTACTTGTTTTGCTTCCGGTACTCTTCCCACTCTTCGTGTAGACTCAGCTCACCGGGCCACGCATCGTAGTACCAATCCCAGTCAAAACACCAGTCATTGACGGTGCCGACATCGATGTGTTCTACGCTTCGTTCCTGACGCTCTATTTTGTCGAGCACTCGATTGAGGACACGACGATTCTGCTGCCGCTCGTCTCGACGCGCACCCGGAGCCGGGCCGCAGCACGGGCAATGGAAACCGCCCGGACCATAACTGATTACACGACGGGAAAATGCTTTTGCTTTCATGAGACCTCCAGTTGATTATCACTGAACTCTACTCATGATCGCCTCCTATTCTGTTGGGTGGGAACGGTACGATTCGAACGTACGGTAAACCTCGGTGCCGGATTTGCCTGACGCACCGGGCAACGGTGGCTTTGTCTATTATGACCAGCCTTCCTGCATTAAGCCGCTCTGCCCACGTTCCCATTGGGGTGACTGATGGGATTCGAACCCATGACCTCCGGAATCACAATCCGGAACTCTAACCGGCTGAGCTACAGTCACCATCGATAAAACAATGCCATGTTGGTGGGCCGTACTGGACTCGAACCAGTGACCAACCGATTATGAGTCGGCTGCTCTAACCAACTGAGCTAACGGCCCATCTGTCAGTTCCGTGGGTTTCTTACCCACGCACATCCGGACTATGGGTCCGGCGTTCTGTCTACTGAACTAGAACTGACGAAATGAATTATACCGACCTATTTACTACATGTCAACAACTTTGTTGCAACTCGTACCGAATTATCATGAGCAGACGCCCAAGATGATTCTCACCGACGCCATTACACCGGCCCCAGATGATGTCACCCCACGTATTGGTCTCTTCAAGGTAAGCCTGACCTGTGTCGAGC
>NZ_JBXAYH010000019.1:0-965 GCF_056782195.1 Dellaglioa sp. CoH-55-MRSF-8 | reverse complement strand
CTTGTGTCGCGCCTGTCGCGTGCTTCACCACGATCTTCGACGAGAGGTAACCCTTGTACGGATCATCCGGCTTCACATGCTTCATCACGTACTCGACTGGCTCACCATTGTAGAAGCCTTTCTTGTCGAGGATGCCGTTCGCGTACTCCAGAGTATAGTGATCGTTAATTTCCTCGTTCGGGTCGATGTACGAGAGTTCGGGTTCCGGACGCGTGACTGTCATGAACTGGCGCAGTTCGAGTGCGCTCTCCCGATCCACGAACCAATACTCGGGATCAGACTTGCGACCCTCCTGATGCATGATCGCGACCAGCCGATCGTCGAAGAAGATGGCTTGAAGACCGACCCACGAGTCCGTGCAGTAGTTCTTGCTCAGAAAATAGCCCTTGACACGTTCATCAAAACCCGGAATGTCACCCGCCCAGTACACGTTGTCCAGATCGAGTTCATACGCCAGCTTCTCGGCGTCCACCCAGTGCGGATCATCCCGGATCACGTTGCGTGCCGCTTCCAGCAGATTGATTTTCTTCGGCGTCATCTCAGGCTCCTAAATGTGAAAGAGCCCCCAGTTTAACGTGGAGGCCCTTTCTTGTCAACTTTTAATTACTACTATCAGTTCTTCTTGCTCAATCCGTCGAGGAATCTGATGGCCGCGTCCTGAGCGTGCTTCCCGACTTCAGTGCTCAGTACGTCACGCCCGGCTCCGATGGCAGCAGCCGTGCGCAGAGTGTCACCCGAGGGTGAGAGCAGGGCGCAAATAGCGGCTACTGACACGACAGAGCCCCAAATCTTCAGCCACTTGATAAATCGCTTTTTGGCCTCTTTGTTACCAGATACGTTCGCGGCCCACACTAGGCTCGCAAAGACCGTGGCCATAATGCATACTCCGACCGCCATCTTAAAGGCGTCGGCCACGTCCGCAAGCCACAGCATCATGAAAAAGTTGTTCATCTCAATCCTCCGCG
>NZ_JBXAYH010000018.1:0-982 GCF_056782195.1 Dellaglioa sp. CoH-55-MRSF-8 | reverse complement strand
ATCTTATACAGCGAAGATTGTTGAGAAAGACCCTAATGGTAATGTGGCTTGGACAAATTCCGCTGTGCTCGCGTCCAAACCAGTAATAAACCATATTAATTAACGGGAGGCTCAGTCATGGCGCAAGTAAACGCAAATGCCGTGGCTGAGTCTATTCTGACTCAGCAGAATTCAGCTGCTAATGCAAATGCTATAGCGGAAACTCTGCTACTTACACAGGCTACTTTAGTCAAAGCCAATGCAGTAGCAGAAACCTTGCTCACGGTTGCGCCGAAAAACATACAAGACACGTATGTTCAGATGGAAATAATTTCAGGCGGTTTGATTCCGGCGAATGACTATGGAGTTAAGCTTGAGGTGATTGCAGGGCTTCCATATGACACACAGGATGGATATGTGACGCTAGAGATTATAGCGCAAACCACGCTGACGCCAGCAAAGCCGATGACAACAATAACTTGGTTCACGCCAAGCTAAGGAAATAAAATGACCTTGAAATACATGCAAGGGTTTGAGACGGTTCGTGACGATTCAGACCTTAGAACACAGGGATGGTCCCCAACCCCTGCTGCGCCGACACGTAAGACAACCGTAGCGATTCCTAGTGTAACTGGCGTAAACGGTTTCTCATTGCGTCCCATAGGTGCATTCCAGTCAATGTCATATTCAACGGCTGCATGGGGAGCGGCAGCAGATCAAACATTTGGATATCTAAACACAGGCATCACAGTCAATCAGGCTTGGCAAGCTGGTGGTATCACACTAGGATTCGGCGCGAGATTCAACACGGGGACAACGTTGTACTACGGGGCAGCAAAAGCAACAAATCCGGTGTACGACGGATCGACCTATTGGGCTACTATGTCAGGCGGTAGCACTGGTATTGCTACGTCGGCAGATTTAACTACATGGACCCCGATTCCTCAGCAGTTGTCCAATGTGGCGGCGCTTGGATATGTGGGATCAAATACAGTTACGGCAT
>NZ_JBXAYH010000017.1:882-1162 GCF_056782195.1 Dellaglioa sp. CoH-55-MRSF-8 | reverse complement strand
TCTCTATGCGTGGCACAAGGCCCCGAGCCTCGATCAGTTTCATTTGCCTGCGTTCACGTGTTCGAAGTTGACAGACTCCGAATAGTAGCCGTTACTTTGGCCCAGCCATCGGATATCCACGTAGCCTCGGATGGTCGCGAGCTTGTAGAACGTCCACGTATACGAATCGACGTACTCGCCAGCCGGAGGCGGAAAGTCGGTATCGCTAACTTCCTCGGCCATGAGAATAGGTGTCCCGATCAGGTCGTTCACGTCCCCAGTTACCGACTCGATGTATACC
>NZ_JBXAYH010000017.1:0-872 GCF_056782195.1 Dellaglioa sp. CoH-55-MRSF-8 | reverse complement strand
GATGGTACATGCTGTAGACTTCACCGGTCTCAGCCATGAACGTCACTTCGTCAGAGCCTTCTTCAAGACCTGTCACAGAAACCAGCGTCTTACCAAGCAACGCCTCAAACCCCGGATATCGTTGGTATCCCATGTCAATCCTCTCCTTCCTCTTCGTCAATATTGATGTGGCGCAGGTCAACACCCTCGCCATAATAGCCGTTGCTTGTACCGTACCATCGAATATCAACATACCCGCGAATTGTCGCGAATTTGTAAAACGTCCATCGGTACGACTCTACTGCATACGTGCAGTGATCAGCGTAATCTTCATCGTCCATCCAGCTTTCGCGCCGGGGCAGGATCGGGGGAGGCACACCATCCTGACCATCAGCCCAAGATACGACTTCTGCCACCAGAAGTGGAGTACCCAATAGGTCAGTGAGGTTGCCAACAATCGATTCGATGTACACCGACTCGCAGCAGTCTTGATCATGAAACATACGCAGAATTTCACCACCTTCTAGCGTGAACCAGATGTTGCGTTTCGCATCATCCGTGTCAATCGCGACAATGGTGTGGCCGACTAGCGACGACATAATTACGTCGCGCCCTCCATGGATTCGCCAGCTGTAGTCTTCTGCGTACTTCATGATCTGCTCCTTACTGTTTGTGGTGGTTCAGCACCACGTCAACAAAACGCTGACGGTATGCCTCTGGTATTTCTTGGGACACGCGCACCCAGTCGGCCAGAAGCTGCTTAACGGCAAGCGCCGTTTCACGCGGGTCTGATCCGTCAAAGATGGTGGCATCCGTGAAATCCAGACGGGCCTTCTTATTACCAATCTGGAATTGAAACTTGGTGCTGACGCCTACACGCGACACCCGCCCGT
>NZ_JBXAYH010000016.1:0-1430 GCF_056782195.1 Dellaglioa sp. CoH-55-MRSF-8 | reverse complement strand
TGAAGTGAACCCCAAAAGTTGGAGTAAATATTAAGCGATCATCTGGTCGGTATGTTTTCGATATTCAATCGGAGACATACCGGCCAGTTTTATTTTAATTCTTTTATGATTGTAATAATCAATATAATTTTTTATGGCTACTTTTAAAGCTTCGTATGTCGCATAATCGTGATTATGAACTGTCCCAACTTTTAAAATATGAAAGAAGCTTTCAGCACATGCATTATCTAAACAAGTCGCTTTGCGACTCATACTTTGAAAAATTTTTGCTGATTTGATAATCTCTGTATAACGGCTGTTCTGATATTGAAATCCTTGATCAGAGTGAACTGTCATTCGATAACTGAGATTTGAACGTTTATTGATTAACCGTTTTAGTGGTTCTGTCACAAACTCCACCGTTGGGTGGAGGCTAATTGACCATTGAAGGACTTCACTATTAAATAAATCAATATATGCCGTAAAATAAGCTCTTTCATTTGTACTTTTATTTCCCCATCGTAGTTCAGTGACATCAGTTACTATTTTTTGATAGGATCTATCAGTCTTAAAACGTCGGTTTAAAAGATTGGAAGCTATTTTACCAACAGTTCCTTTATATGAATTATATCTTTTCGTTTTTCGTTCGTAAGCGTGACATAGGAGTTTGTTTTCTCGCATTATTCTCAACACGGTTTTGTGATTGATTTTAATGCCTATGTTACGTAACTCACTTGTTACGGGACGATACCCATAATCAGAATGCCCTTCACAAATTGTTTTAATCGTTTCAATCAGTTCTTTTGAATCTTGTTGGTACTCTCGTTTACAAGCATCATGGTAGCTACTGCTGGACATCAGTCCAGCTTTTAATACGGTTGCCAACTTAATCTGTAATTCACACCTTAACTCAGTGATTATCTGGGCTTTTTCTTGGTTTTTAATCTTTGTTTTTTCTGTATTAAGGCGTCCAATTTTTCCAAGTACGCTACCCGTGCCCTTAGAAAGTCATTTTCTTCTTGTAATTGTTTTGAAGTTTTTGGATTTTTTGATTTAGTCATTTTAGGCAGTTTTCCTTTTGAAGTTTTTAAGCGACCTTGTACCAGTTTCTTTTCCCAGTCCCAAATCACGACAGGATTCTTAATTTTAAAATGACGTGCTGTAACCGGAAAAGAAGCCCTATGTTTTAATCGCCAGTGAATGACCTTCATTTTATAGGAATAATCATAAAATGTCTTCCCTAAATTATTTTCTAAGCCTTGAATCCCAAACATTTTAAAATGATCCAACCATTGATAAATAGTTGCAGATCCCTTGATTCCATACTTCTTCATTAGTAAACCGGCTGGTTTACCTTTCAAATATTCTTTTAGAACTTTTTTCTTTATTTCAACTGTGAACATAGTAAAACCCCCTGAGTTAGATTTCTCCAACTCAGGGGGTTCACTTCA
>NZ_JBXAYH010000015.1:0-1690 GCF_056782195.1 Dellaglioa sp. CoH-55-MRSF-8 | reverse complement strand
TGTACTAGGCCCTGTCAAGTTGACGGATGAAATAATATAAAATTTAATATGTTTCTAAATGGCTTTATCCCAGTATTCATCTGGGGTAAGGCCATTTCTTTGTGTTGAGCGATTGTAATGATTAAAATATTCAATTCCTGCTTCAACCAATTTCATAAGTTCTTGATAGGTCTTTGGCAGTGGCTGACGTGCCATCCATCGATTTTTAAATTCATTCCACCAACGCTCCATTGGAGCGTTATCGTATGGCGTTCCTGGTCGGGACATACTTCTAGTTACTTCATATCGATCAAGAGAACGATTAAATAGTTTTGAGGTATAAGCTGAACCGCGATCGGTGTGCACCATGGGGTGTACACTACCAGCACCTGAAAAGGCCTGCTGAAATACCTGGATTTCTGCTTCACTAGTTTCTGTAGGACTTAGATTATAGGCTAAAAGTCGCCGACCATAAAGATCTAAAACACCACTTAACCGAATTTTATATTCGCCATTTATGCCATATGAAAGCTCTGTTGAATCGGCCAACCAAACTTGGTTAGGTCTACTCACACTAAAATTTTGATTAAGAAGATTATCTTGGATATATTGTTCTGATTGTTTCACACGATTATGCTTCTTCGGATGTACTAAACATCGAATACCTAGTTCTCGCATAACTCGTCGAACCTGTTTGAAAGTAATGGGAAAATTAATTGATGTGTCAGCTTGTAAATTTACCAACATGTTTCCAGTACCAATCCCTTGTAGATTGAAATCAAACCAGTATTGGGTTCGCTCTTTAAGTTGTTTATTACGTGTCTCCCAAACTGTTTCTTGTCTTTTTAACCCTTTGTAGTAAGCCTGACGGCTAACGCCAACCATTTTTATAAGTTTTGTTATCGCACCATGCTTTTCTTGACTAACATTCTTAATCGCGTGATATGCCAGTCGTCTTTGCTTATTCACCCCTTGCGCTGAAGTTCCTGCCATTTTTTTATAAAGGCCGCATATAATTTTTGATCTTCGATTTGGCTTTCTAACTCGTGAATCCGTAGATTCGCTTTATCTAAATCTGTTAGTTCTGATTGATCTTTACGGTGACCACGATTATCGATTAGTGATTCATAACCACCTTGTCGTGCCTTAAGAACCCATGAACGGGCTTGTTGATAAGAGACACCGAAGTGTTCCGCAGTTTCATTATAACTATGTTTATCTTTGGTAATATATTCAACAATTGAAACGCGTTCTTCAAAAGAAGTTTTACGACTCATAATGGGAACCTGCCTTTTGGACGGTGACGCCGTCACCGTTTTATCCTCATTATACTTGGAAACCCAGTCTAATAGTTGTTTTTGTGATCGTAAACCAAACTTAAGTGCAACATCTGCTTGTGAATATTGACCCGTTAGATAAGTTAATACCGCTTCTAATTTCAGCGCTTTTGAATAGTGATTATTGTGGCGCGCTTCCTGTAAACCTTCAATACCATCGCGGTCATAGCGATCGACCCAACGTTTGAATAGATCTTTATTAATACCGTATTCTCGGGCAAAAGTTCTTCTCGGCATTCCGGACTTTCTAAATTCTTCGATAAACGTTAATTTTTCTAATGCTGAATACTTGGCTCTGGACATACAAAAATCCCTCCATGATTATCGGATGAAATTATATTATTTCATCTGACAACCATAAAGGGATTATTACA
>NZ_JBXAYH010000014.1:0-1818 GCF_056782195.1 Dellaglioa sp. CoH-55-MRSF-8 | reverse complement strand
AAAAACAAAAAGTTAATCCTGAAAATTACATTTTTGGCGCAATGAGAAATACTTTTGAAGTGTGGTACAGCGAATACCTGCAATCATTAAGTTAAAATGGCTACATTAGCTCATATAAGAGCCATAGAGAAACTTTAAAAGCAACAGGTGTGACAGAATTAGCGGTTTATCAAAAAGGAAAGCGAATTATGGTTACATTACCAGTCTAAAAAAACGTCCTCAACATCAAAAGTGAGGACGTTTTTTTAGATTTCTTTTTCTAAAATCGGACAAATACGATCTTGTTTTCCTAAAGGAAAATGTTTTATCCCGATTTTTTTAAATCCATGACGTTCATAAAAACGAATGCCTGCATAATTTTTTTCATAAACAGTCAAACGTAAATAACGTTTTTGTTTCGTTTTAGCATAACGATTCGCTTCATCGAGTAACCGTTGCCCTAACCCTTTGCGTACACGTTTTTGGAACGTCTACGCAAAGGCTTTTAGCAATCAAATTACTCACTATTATATCAAATATTTCAATTAATTAACCCGTTTTCAAATATTTATATTCTAAGCATAATAAAAAGACACACCAGGTGCCTTTTGTTTATTATAATATTTATACAGCTAGTCGTTTTTTATTTTGGTTTAATGACCAGGACCATACAAGTTTAAAATGACAACTCCTGACAAAATTAATACAATTCCTAAGACGCTGCTCAGATTAATAGATTCTTTCCAAACGACTACTGCCAAAACAGTTGTCAATACAATTCCTAAGCCAGCCCATAAAGCGTAAGCAACACTCAAGTTTATAGTTTTCATAGCTAATGCTAAAAAATAAAAACTTGCACCGTATGAAACTAAAGACCCCACAGTTTCCCAAAGCGAACTGAATCCGTTTGAAGCTTTTAACAAATTCGTTCCCAAGAGTTCACCTAGAATCGCGAGCCCCAAAAATATATATCCCATTAAATTACACCTACCTTTTTTTTTATAACGAAAATAATGCCAAAAATGAAAAAATTCATTAGTCGGCGTTTTTTAGCTAGCCACAACCCAGCTATTCGTATATTTTTTATTATACAATTTTACAATTTACTCCGCTTAATTGCAATGTCGTTTTTAATTATTCTCGAATTCTTGTTTTTTAACTTCAAGCATACGTTGTTTACGCTTTTCATAAGCTCTACGGTAACGTTGCATGGCTTTATATTCCTGCTCAAAGACTACCATAGGTCGTTTACCGTCAAGTGCCTGTCTCAATGGCATAGCATTCATTTTTGAAGCTACTTCATCTAATTGTCGTTGTTTCACATCTTTAAATGACGTGCCTTTAGGGTACCAATCACGTAGCTTACGGTTTCTGTTTTCATTTGAACCACGTTGTTGTGGTGATGACGGTGTGGCATAGTATAGCTTAATTTTAAGCTCTTTTTGAACATATTCTAAAAAGTCCCATGAGATAAATTCAGAACCATTGTCGGCTGTTATAGTACGCACAGCTTTGCCATAACGCTCATAAAACAACCTAAATGCATTGAAACACTTGACTTCTGGTAGAAAAATAGTCCATCTTTTTAGTATAAGAGCAGGATCATTTGCAGACCATAAACTAATTAACTTTATGGTCTGCAAATGATCCAAAGAAAATGGAAAAAATGATTGGGATTATTTTTAATGCTAAAAAGGCAAGTGAAACATTTATTACTCAACAAACAGGAAAACCAACAACTATCTTTTTAGATAACTACGAGGATTTGCAACATGACATCACAGTTTCATTGAGAAGAACATTTAACGCTATTAGAAATAAACAGGATAAAAAACAAAA
>NZ_JBXAYH010000013.1:0-4217 GCF_056782195.1 Dellaglioa sp. CoH-55-MRSF-8 | reverse complement strand
TTTTCGACTATATTTTGATGCAAATTACCAATGTGGTTATCGTCCGGTCTATTCAAAAACCATTGATCCTGATACAGGAGAAATAAAGAATGAGAGAGGGGTGAGAGCATGAGAGAGTTTAGTGAAAGTGATGTTGAGAAATACTTAGAATACACTGATCAAAATGTTATCCCGACTAAAGAGCTTTTAGGTCAATGCTTTATTTGTGGTATAAAGTTAAGTGAAACTGAGACACCTGAAGGTCCAGAAAAACGAGTTGTTTGTTTGAAAGATAGAGATTACTTTGTTGAAGGATTTGAGGAATTGATAGAAATGGGAGAAATAAAATAAATATTGAGACTGGAGAGGTTAAGTAATGATTATTGACGTGGAATATATTGGATTTAAGAACAATTTAGAAGTTAATTATTTGGAGGAAAAGTAATGACACAAGCAGATATTAAATACCGTCCTATTAAACCATCCGATTATCATATCTTGGAAGATATGATTCGCAAATCATGGAACTACGATCGATTAGGAAGCCCAAAATTAGCTAAACAACTGTCTAAAATATATCTTGCCAGTTGTCTTGTTAATCAAACATTTACTAGTGTTGCTGTTTTTAATGAAGTGCCTGTTGGTATTATTATGGGTAAAAATAGAGAAACACATCGTAAACCACTAAGGTATCTTATTCGGCAAGGAATTGCTGTTGCACGAATTGCTATATCTAAAGAAGGGCGTAAAATTGGAAAGACGTTTCAAAAATTTGAAGAAGTTGATGAAATTCTTTTAAAGAGCATTGGTACAAACTTTGATGGTGAATTAGCTTTTTTTGTTGTAGATGGAAACCAACGTGGTTCAGGTATCGGTAAACAATTGTATCAACAATTTTTAGATTATATGACATCTGAAAATCTTAAGACATTTTACTTATTTACGGATACGACATGTAATTTTGGCTTTTATGAACATCAAGGTTTGGAACGATTAGCTGAAGAAACGCTCGATTTGCCAGAATTACAAGAGAATATGCATTTCTATTTGTACGGAAAAATGTGATAAAAGGGGCTAGTATTATATTTTCTAAGTAAAATGAAAAAATGTTATTTCTTAAAAATTTACCTTCAATGGGCGCGATTGTTGAACTATTTTTTTAGAAAAGGGTAGCTTAGGCTACTCTTTTTTATTTGGCCAGTGGGAAAATAAACGGTAGGGTCAACGATAAATGTCTGACTGAAGCAAATCGGAAGGAATTTAAGAAGTTGATACGATCCACTGATTTTCCACCCTCTTGGCAACTCGTTTTCGAGCCGTCGGAGACATGTAGAAATTTTCTGGGTTTGCCACTTTTGAAAAAGTGGCAAGGTCTGTTGTTTTGAATTTGATATTGAAATGAATTTGCAATCGTTGCGGAAAAATGCAAAGGTGAAAATATCATTTCTGTTACTAGAAAAAAGGACAGCTGTAGGCGTTTTTTTTTGTGCCTGTTCACGTCGAACCTTTTCAGCCTAAAGGCGAAAAAAGGGGCAAAGTGGACAGACAGTTTTTAGCCTCGCAGAGACCACACTTCACAGAGTGAAGTATAGTGGGTTATACTTTACTTGGAAGATAACTCCGAAATGAGGTGCGTACTATGAGTTTTGTAGTGGCTAGAATGACGAAATTAAAAGCTGATAATTTAGTCGGTATTGGCAATCATGACCAACGGAAAACGACTAATCACAGCAACGAAGATATTGATGTTTCCCGCTCCCACTTGAATTATGATTTGGTGGCTGGGCGCACTGATAATTTTAAAACGGATATTGAAGCCTATATCAACGAAAATAAAGCTAGTAAGCGGGCAGTTCGCAAAGACGCTGTTTTAGTCAATGAGTGGATTCTAACCAGTGACAAAGATTTTTTTGAGCAATTAGACGAAGTCGAAACCCGTAAATATTTTGAAACAGCCAAACAATATTTTGCAGATAACTATGGCGACGAAAATATTCGTTATGCGGTCGTTCACTTGGACGAGAAGACCCCTCACATGCATATGGGCATTGTGCCCTTTGATGATGATAGAAAGCTCTCAGCTAAGCGTATATTCAATCGTGAAGCCTTACAGCGCATTCAAGAGGAATTACCACAATATCTCAAAGAGAATGGCTTTGATGTTCAACGTGGCAACAAAAACAAAGAGCGTAAGAATTTATCAGTACCCGAATACAAAACTATGCGGGAAGATTTGAAAAAAATAGAGACCGAAAAACAAGAGACACAAGCAAAGCTTGCAGATACTAAAAAACAGCTTGATGAAATCAAGCCACGGGATAACAAAAAAATTGCTAGTAAACCAACTTTGCTGAATAAAAATAAAGTCATGGTTGATAAATCTGATCTCGCTGATTTGGAACAACGGGCGTCTTTTAGTGATAATTACAATCAAATGCATGCTAGAGCAAGGCGTGAAGCCGACTCGTTAAGAGATAAACTGACTAGAACAACGTGGGACTATAATGACCTCGAAAGAGAGAATGAGCGATTGCAAAAGTTAGTCGGAACACTTCAAGGCATTGTCCGCAATGTTGATGAATTTCTACACAAAAAACTAGGTATCAATTTACCTGACAAGTGGCTAGAACGTGCAGGACTAAAAGAACCGTCTAAAAAAGCCCCTGAAAGCTCACAGGAACTCGAAAAACATAAATCTGATGAATTAGGCGGTCCACATCTTTAAAACGCTTATATGGGCTTAAAATGGCATTTAAGAGCTTAATTTAACATCTGGCTAGATTGAACGTCGTTAATTTTGTGTCTGTCAACGGTAAATCGAATTAAAGGGGCTTGCTGCTTTAGCAGTTAGCCCCTTTTTGAGGCTTTAAGGAGTTGATAGACTAGCGGATAAAACACTTTTGCGCATGCAAAGAAAAGCACACCTGCTTTTTTTGCCTGCCCCACGGCGAGTGCGGGGTGAGTTTGAGCGGGAGCTCCCGCTCATTTATGGGGTCAAGCTGACACAGCTTGCGGGTTTGGGCGGAGCCCATATTTTGGTTTGAGTGGGATAAAAATTTTGAAAATCAGGGGGCAGGGAGCGAATTTCGCTCCCGTACTACGACCCCCCTATAAGTGCCGAGTGCCAAATTTTACTTGAATAGGACTTTACGCTTACTCTCCCAATGGATTTGGGAGTTTTTTTATGACCGCCGTTTGACCGCCGTTTTGACCGCCGTTTTTTTAAACGGGTTATTTTTTGACTATATAGACTATAAGTATATAATGATGTATAATGATAAAAAAATAAAGGAGTGAGTTTTATGCCTGAAGAGAAAACAGAATATCAAGTTGTAACCGTTAGAATACCTAAAAAGATGTATGCTGATTACAAAGAGATTTTAAAAAGTGAAGGAAAAATTGTAACTTACGATATTAGAAACTATATGCGTGATGTTATCGAAAAATCTAAGAAAGGAGAAAAATGAGCATAAAAAAAGAGCGCCCTCTCTCAAGTTCGCTCGTGAAAAATGCTTTTATTTTCTAAAGGTGATTATACTATATGACTACTAAAAATACAAAGGCTAGAAACTTTGCATTCATTTTGTATCCTGAAAGTATTCCTGAAAACTTTATTGAAAATTTAGAAAAAACTGGTATTCCTATGGCGATTAGTCCGCTCCATAATTTAGATAAAACTGAACGAAAATTTAAAGATATGACTCCTGATGAACAAGAGATAATAAGTGCTGGTGGATCAATTTATAAAAAACCACATTATCATGTTTTGTATATTGCTCGTAATCCGGTTACTGTTGAAAGTATTCGGAAAAAAATAAAACGTAATTTAGGTGATCAATCTGTATCTCATATCGAAATTGTTGATAGCGTGGAGTATTATTTTCAGTATTTAACGCATGAAAGTTCTGATGCAATTAAGAAAGGTAAACACCGCTACGATAAAAAAGATTTAATCTTTATAAATGATTTTGATATTGATAGATACGTAACACTTGATGAAAATGAAAAGAAAGAATTAAGGCAGACTTTACTTGAAATTGTAGATGAATATAACATTGTTAATGTAAAGGAATTAAGCTCGTTTATCAGACAAAGAGGTAACGAATTTGGAATTGAGAGTATGAAATATGTGAATGAAATAATTTCAAGTTCTTCTGGAATTTTTCGACTATATTTTGATGCAAATTACCAATGTGGTTATCGTCCGGTCTATTCAAAAACCATTGATCCTGATACAG
>NZ_JBXAYH010000012.1:3442-5228 GCF_056782195.1 Dellaglioa sp. CoH-55-MRSF-8 | reverse complement strand
TTGATATGATATAAAAGTTGTCAAAAGCAACCAAGTAGATCTTTGAAAACTGAACAAATTTTCGACAAATCAAATGTGTAGGGTCTCTTAACTAAGAGTTAAGAGCAAACATTTGCGAAGTCAATTCGCTAGTTTCAAAAAGTAACAAAACAATAAGAGCAATCAACTTTTTATATGAGAGTTTGATCCTGGCTCAGGATGAACGCTGGCGGCGTGCCTAATACATGCAAGTCGAACGCATTATCTTCACCGAGTGCTTGCACTCACCGAAGATAATGAGTGGCGAACGGGTGAGTAACACGTGGGTAACCTGCCCAAAAGAGGGGGATAACACTTGGAAACAGGTGCTAATACCGCATAATTTGTTAAACCGCATGGTTTGATAATGAAAGACGGCGTAAGCTGTCACTTTTGGATGGACCCGCGGCGTATTAGCTAGTTGGTGAGGTAAAGGCCCACCAAGGCAATGATACGTAGCCGACCTGAGAGGGTGATCGGCCACATTGGGACTGAGACACGGCCCAAACTCCTACGGGAGGCAGCAGTAGGGAATCTTCCACAATGGACGAAAGTCTGATGGAGCAACGCCGCGTGAGTGAAGAAGGTTTTCGGATCGTAAAGCTCTGTTGTTAGAGAAGAATGTAGGTAAGAGTAACTGTTTACCTAGTGACGGTATCTAACCAGAAAGCCACGGCTAACTACGTGCCAGCAGCCGCGGTAATACGTAGGTGGCAAGCGTTATCCGGATTTATTGGGCGTAAAGCGAACGCAGGCGGTTTTTTAAGTCTGATGTGAAAGCCTTCGGCTCAACCGAAGAAATGCATTGGAAACTGGATAACTTGAGTGCAGAAGAGGAGAGTGGAACACCATGTGTAGCGGTGAAATGCGTAGATATATGGTAGAACACCAGTGGCGAAAGCGGCTCTCTGGTCTGTAACTGACGCTGAGGTTCGAAAGCATGGGTAGCAAACAGGATTAGATACCCTGGTAGTCCATGCCGTAAACGATGAGTGCTAAGTGTTGGAGGGTTTCCGCCCTTCAGTGCTGCAGCTAACGCATTAAGCACTCCGCCTGGGGAGTACGACCGCAAGGTTGAAACTCAAAGGAATTGACGGGGGCCCGCACAAGCGGTGGAGCATGTGGTTTAATTCGAAGCAACGCGAAGAACCTTACCAGGTCTTGACATCTTCTGACAAACCTAGAGATAGGCCGTTCCCTTCGGGGACAGAATGACAGGTGGTGCATGGTTGTCGTCAGCTCGTGTCGTGAGATGTTGGGTTAAGTCCCGCAACGAGCGCAACCCTTATTATTAGTTGCCAGCATTTAGTTGGGCACTCTAATGAGACTGCCGGTGACAAACCGGAGGAAGGTGGGGATGACGTCAAATCATCATGCCCCTTATGACCTGGGCTACACACGTGCTACAATGGACGGTACAACGAGTTGCGAGACCGCGAGGTTAAGCTAATCTCTTAAAGCCGTTCTCAGTTCGGATTGTAGGCTGCAACTCGCCTACATGAAGTTGGAATCGCTAGTAATCGCGGATCAGAATGCCGCGGTGAATACGTTCCCGGGCCTTGTACACACCGCCCGTCACACCATGAGAGTTTGTAACACCCAAAGCCGGTGAGGTAACCTTTTAGGAGCCAGCCGTCTAAGGTGGGACAGATGATTAGGGTGAAGTCGTAACAAGGTAGCCGTAGGAGAACCTGCGGCTGGATCACCTCCTTTCTAAGGAATATTACGGAAACCTACACACTTGTCGAAAATTTGTTTAGTTTTGAGG
>NZ_JBXAYH010000012.1:1944-3344 GCF_056782195.1 Dellaglioa sp. CoH-55-MRSF-8 | reverse complement strand
AAATTTGTTCTTTGAAAACTAGATAATATTTATTAAATTTTTAAGCAATAAGCCGAGAAACACCGCGTTTTATTAGTTAAGAACGTAGTTCTTAACAAAACCACTTTGCTTTAAGTAAAGTTAGGTTAAGTTATCAAGGGCGCATGGTGAATGCCTTGGCACTAGGAGCCGATGAAGGACGGGACTAACACCGATATGCTTCGGGGAGCTGTAAGTAAGCTTTGATCCGGAGATTTCCGAATGGGGGAACCCAGCAGTTTTAATCGACTGTTACTATTAACTGAATACATAGGTTATATAGAGGTAAACGCAGGGAACTGAAACATCTAATTACCTGCAGGAATAGAAAGAAAAATCGATTCCCTAAGTAGCGGCGAGCGAACAGGGAAGAGCCCAAACCAAGAAGCTTGCTTCTTGGGGTTGTAGGACTGCTCATTTGAGTTACCAAAGATTTTTATAGTAGAAGAGTCTGGGAAGACTCGCCGTAGAGGGTGATAGCCCCGTATACTAAATGAAAATCTCTCAGAGCAGTATCCTGAGTACGGCGGAACACGAGAAATTCCGTCGGAATCCGGGAGGACCATCTCCCAAGGCTAAATACTCCCTAGTGACCGATAGTGAACCAGTACCGTGAGGGAAAGGTGAAAAGCACCCCGGAAGGGGAGTGAAATAGTTCCTGAAACCATGTGCCTACAAATAGTTAGAGCCCGTTAATGGGTGATAGCGTGCCTTTTGTAGAATGAACCGGCGAGTTACGTTTGCTTGCGAGGTTAAGTTGATAAGACGGAGCCGTAGCGAAAGCGAGTCTGAATAGGGCGCCATAGTAAGTAGACGTAGACCCGAAACCAAGTGACCTACCCATGTCCAGGTTGAAGGTGCGGTAAAACGCACTGGAGGACCGAACTCATGTATGTTGAAAAATGCTGAGATGAGGTGTGGGTAGCGGAGAAATTCCAAACGAACTTGGAGATAGCTGGTTCTCTCCGAAATAGCTTTAGGGCTAGCCTCGGAATTAAGAATCATGGAGGTAGAGCCACTGTTTGGACTAGGGGCCCATCTAGGGTTACTGAATTCAGATAAACTCCGAATGCCATTGATTTATATCCGGGAGTCAGACTGCGAGTGATAAGATCCGTAGTCGAAAGGGAAACAGCCCAGACCACCAATTAAGGTCCCAAAATACATGTTAAGTGGAAAAGGATGTGGAATTGCACAGACAACTAGGATGTTGGCTCAGAAGCAGCCACCATTTAAAGAGTGCGTAATAGCTCACTAGTCGAGTGATTCTGCGCCGAAAATGTACCGGGGCTAAACATGTTACCGAAATTGTGGATGGAACCCATTAGGGTTCCGTGGTAGGAGAGCGTTCTAAGGGCAACGAAGCTAGACCGTAAGGACTG
>NZ_JBXAYH010000012.1:0-1846 GCF_056782195.1 Dellaglioa sp. CoH-55-MRSF-8 | reverse complement strand
GGTGGAGCGCTTAGAAGTGAGAATGCCGGTATGAGTAGCGAAAGACAGGTGAGAATCCTGTCCACCGAATGACTAAGGTTTCCTGGGGAAGGCTCGTCCTCCCAGGGTTAGTCGGGACCTAAGTCGAGGCCGAGAGGCGTAGACGATGGATAACAGGTTGAGATTCCTGTACTAGTTATATTTGTTTGAACGATGGAGGGACGCAGCAGGCTAAGGAAGCGCACTGATGGATATGTGCGTCCAAGCAATAAGTCTGAAGTTGAGTTAAATGCTTAACTTTAAGGACAAGTTGTGATGGGGAGCGAAATTAAGTAGCGAAGTAACTGATGTCACACTGCCAAGAAAAGCTTCTAGTTAGAATATAACTACCCGTACCGCAAACCGACACAGGTAGTCGAGGAGAGTATCCTAAGGTGTGCGAGAGAACTCTCGTTAAGGAACTCGGCAAAATGACCCCGTAACTTCGGGAGAAGGGGTGCTGACCGAAAGGTCAGCCGCAGTGAATAGGCCCAAACGACTGTTTATCAAAAACACAGGTTTCTGCAAAATCGTAAGATGACGTATAGGGGCTGACGCCTGCCCGGTGCTGGAAGGTTAAGAGGATGAGTTAGCTTCGGCGAAGCCCAGAATTGAAGCCCCAGTAAACGGCGGCCGTAACTATAACGGTCCTAAGGTAGCGAAATTCCTTGTCGGGTAAGTTCCGACCCGCACGAAAGGCGTAACGATTTGGGCACTGTCTCAACGAGAGACTCGGTGAAATTATAATACCCGTGAAGATGCGGGTTACCCGCGACAGGACGGAAAGACCCCATGGAGCTTTACTGTAGCTTGATATTGAGTGTTTGTATAACTTGTACAGGATAGGTAGGAGCCGTAGAGACCGGAACGCTAGTTTCGGAGGAGGCATTGGTGGGATACTACCCTCGTTGTATGAACACTCTAACCCTCGCCACTAATCGTGGTGGGAGACAGTGTCAGGTGGGCAGTTTGACTGGGGCGGTCGCCTCCTAAAAGGTAACGGAGGCGCCCAAAGGTTCCCTCAGAATGGTTGGAAATCATTCGCAGAGTGTAAAGGCACAAGGGAGCTTGACTGCGAGACTTACAGGTCGAGCAGGGACGAAAGTCGGGCTTAGTGATCCGGTGGTTCCGTATGGAAGGGCCATCGCTCAACGGATAAAAGCTACCCTGGGGATAACAGGCTTATCTCCCCCAAGAGTCCACATCGACGGGGAGGTTTGGCACCTCGATGTCGGCTCATCGCATCCTGGGGCTGTAGTCGGTCCCAAGGGTTGGGCTGTTCGCCCATTAAAGCGGTACGCGAGCTGGGTTCAGAACGTCGTGAGACAGTTCGGTCCCTATCCGTCGCGGGCGTAGGAAATTTGAGAGGAGCTGTCCTTAGTACGAGAGGACCGGGATGGACATACCTCTGGTGTACCAGTTGTTCTGCCAAGGGCATCGCTGGGTAGCTATGTATGGATGAGATAAACGCTGAAAGCATCTAAGTGTGAAGCTCACCTCGAGATTAGATTTCCCATTCCTTTATGGAAGTAAGACCCCTGAAAGATTATCAGGTAGATAGGTTGGAAGTGGAAGTACAGTGATGTATGGAGCGGACCAATACTAATCGGTCGAGGACTTAACCACAAAGTGGTGTGAAACGGTGTACGGCTTAAAAATCAATGATAAATATTAGCTAGTTTTGAGAGAATAAGTTTTCTCAAAAAAAGAGTGTGGTGGCGATAGCAAGAAGGATACACCTGTTCCCATGTCGAACACAGAAGTTAAGCTTCTTAGCGCCAAGAGTAGTTGGGGGTCGCCCCCTGCGAGGGTAGGACGTTGCCATGCT
>NZ_JBXAYH010000011.1:0-7509 GCF_056782195.1 Dellaglioa sp. CoH-55-MRSF-8 | reverse complement strand
AAAAACAAAAAGTTAATCCTGAAAATTACATTTTTGGCGCAATGAGAAATACTTTTGAAGTGTGGTACAGCGAATACTTGCAATCATTAAGTTAAAATGGCTAAATTAGCTCATATAAGAGCCATAGAGAAACTTTAAAAGCAACAAAGTACAAAGACTAGTAAAATGTTAAAAATGCCTTAGAAGCGTTATTAAAGGCAATTAAAATCAAAGGACAAGATAATATCTTGTCCTTTTTTTCTGATTATTTTGAAGTTAAACAATTAAATTATGTATCATACTACCTTTTTTAGAAAGCTCATTTTACACTGCGTAATACGTCTGTTTACTGTCACTTACCATATCAAAAACAGTCAAAAATAAAAGGGTATATAAACTCACAAGTTCGCCCTTGTATTTTTTTTATGTTTTTTATCTGTTTTCATCACAGCAAACGACCGAAAACGCACTGGAAAAAATGAACTATCAAAATAAAAAAAGGGGGTGATCTATGTACATAATTTAATAACTTAAAAATAATCATCAATCCAGCTTCACTCACTCAACACCTAAAAAAAATGTGTTTAAAAGAAAGGACAGAAAAATGAATAAAAAGTTTTTAAAGCAACAATTAGATAATGCAGAAAGCGAGAATAGAGTGATAAGTAAAGCTCAAAATGAACAAGAAACTAAAGTGTTAATACGAAAATATGGAACGCTAGGTAACTTAAATAAACGATTGTTAGAATTAGAATATTTTTAAATTATAAGGAGTGGAAATAATGGAACTAATAAGTGTAGAAACAATATGTGAAACAATAAATGGAAAAGAATATGATTAATTAATATCATTTCCTAGTTTTAGATAATTGAATCCTCTCCTATTTCTTATTAAACTTGTTTTAGGAAAAAGGGGGCTACAATGATTACAAAATTAAACAGTTTTTCAGACAGGGATTTAGAACAATTGGCACAGATTTGGTTGAATGGCAATTTACAAGCACATTCATTTATTCCCGCTCAGTATTGGAAAAATCAATTTGTGAACATTAAAAAAATGTTGCCTGAAGCAAATATTTTTGTGTATAGGAATAATGAAATAATTATCGGTTTTTTAGGCGAATTAGATGGTTACATAGCTGGATTATTTGTTGACATGAACTACAGAAAGCAAGGTGTTGGTAGCCGATTAATTAATTACCTAAAACAAATAAACGACAAATTAACACTTTCAGTCTATGTAGATAATATTAATGCCGTTAATTTTTATGAGAATAAAGATTTTATCATAGACAGTGTAGGTATGGATACTGAGACTGATTCAAAAGAGTATCGTATGACTTGGGAAAAATAAAAGGTAAAGACTTTTTTTATAAAAGCTTTGCTTTTTATTTTGCAATAAATAATGCTAATGTAAGTGACAGAATAATTAGTACCAATATCGCTAAGACACTTTTGATGCCAAAAGCAATAGTTAGACTTATCAAAATAATAAGTGGCAAATAAAAATAGTCCAATTTATTGACTTCTGAGCAATCCATACCAGTGTAGATTTATTAAAATTGTTACCAAAAAAACGCGTGTAGTTTGCTTACAGGAAATATTGGTCATAACTTAATACGATGAGAAATTATATTAGCATTCAAAATAAGTTGAGATACAGATACTATCTCAACTTATTTTTTTATGGGGTTAAGCTGACACCAGCTTGCCCCACGCGGGTAGCGTTCTGCATGACATGCTCTCACTGAAAGTGATCCTGCAATGATAAATTGCCCCGTCACGGCGTGACCCGCCAGAGGTTTTACAAGCCGGATAAGTGGCGCTGTAAAATAGCAGTTTCCCCAGTAAGAAGGGGAAACGCTACGGTCATCGCTTGGCGATGACGCGCCTCGCAGAGCCTGTCCAAAATATTATTTTGGTATAACAGGCTATACCAGATTTTTAACGGTGTTATACTGGTCTTGGAAAACCCTTTTTGAGGAGGCATTTTTGATGGCGCATTTAAAGAAAAATACGCGTGGCGCAGTCCCAGGTTTAGCGGTTCACTTTGAACGTAAAACCGACCATCACACTAACAAAGAAATTGATGTGTCGAAAACCTATCTAAATCAAGATCTGATGGCGGATGGTTCTGATATGCTGTCACGCTTCAATGCGCGTTTAAATGACGTTTATTGCATGAAAAGAGACGATGTGAAGGCGTTAGCGACTTGGATTGTCACTTTACCTGAAGAACTTACAGAAGCGTCCTACGAGCAACAGAGCGCCTTTTTTGAAGCAACCACTAATTTTCTGAATGACCGTTATGGTCAAGAAAATGCCGTGGCCGCTGTCGTACATTATGACGAGACAACCCCTCACTTGCACTATGCCTTTGTCCCAGTGGTTTTTGATAATAAAAAAGCACGTGATAAAGTATCCGCTAAAGAAGTCCTCACGCGCCATGATTTGCAAAGCTTTCATGAGGATTTAGATGAGCATTTAAAAAAAGTGCTGCCCTTTTATGAACAAGGGATTTTAAATAACAAAACCTTACCGTTTGAGAATGTCGCTGAAATCAAAAAATACAACGATCAGTTTAACGCTTTAAAAACTGAACTAGCCGATATTGAAGACAATATTCGTGCGAAACAGGCCGTACTTAAAATCACGGATCAAGCCTTAACGGAATTGGACTTAGCCGAAAAACAAATTGATGCCTTTAAACAAGACTTATCTAAAAACCTCTTTGGTAAGACGGTGCTTAAACCAGATGACTTAGATCGCTTTAAAAGTGTGTTAGCCACGATGAAGAAAGCCACCTTGCAAAGCCAGCATGAGACACGAGAACTCAAGCAAACGTTAGGCCAAGTCAACGCGCAATTAGCTGACATCCAAGCTGACTATCAAAACCTGAAAGAAACTCATCAAATGTTTCAGAAGCGGCAGCGAGAACAGCAAAAAATGGACTATGTGATGCGTGACATGCTTAAAAATGATTATGGTGTCGACAAACTATCGCATACTGATGTGGAGGCTCGGTATGTTCTTTATAAGCTGGATCATGAAGAACTCACTCAAAATAAAAAAGTAGCCCAGACCTGGTTAAAGACACTGACGACAGCTAGAGCAGATCCAGATACGAAAATAGCGCCAACTAGATTAGATTGGGGTATTGAACAAGTTAAAGCATTAATTAATCGAATCATTGAATTAACGCGTGATATTTTTAAAGGGCCAAGTCTTTAACGTTATAACGGCCTATTTGCTCGTCTAAGCGTTTTTAACCATGTGACGTAGAAATAATCATCAAATAGATTCAAACGTCGCTATTGGCTTAATAAGGGGCAATTAGGTTACATAACCAGGAATCCATCATTTAAAATAATGCCAAACAAAAAGAACACTCTGGACAAACATTATGTACAACGGTGTTCTTTTTGTTTTGTTTTTATTAATTCAATAAAAAGGCGAAGCCTATTATAAGTTTATCTTTTATATTTTAATCTTTTGTTCTTTTGCGTGGTTATAAAGTGAGCATTAGCAATGCTTCAAAGCTAAATACGTGTACAAAATACTGTGCATACGTGTACAAAATACTGTGCATACGTGTACAAAATACTGTGCATACGTGTACATTTTATTTTTTCATGTACACGTAAAATGCTATAATAAAAAGCATAAAGAAATTCCCGACAAAAAGTTTTTCTTTATGCTTATATCCAACAACACGCCCAAAGGAGTGTATCTATATGTCCATTATATCAGAATCAAAGACAAGGCAGGTGCAGACCTTGAATGAATTATCAAAAAGAAAAGTGGTCGAACACAATAGCTTAATCACATCCATTGCCAAAATGGATAAAACGCCGCTTAAAATGTTTGAATTAGCTGTTTCTTTAATCGATACAGAAAACCCACCTCAAGATCAAACGGTTTATTTATCAAAGCAAGAAATGTTTGCTTTCTTTAAGGTGAATGATAACGATAAACATAGCCGATTTAAACAAGCGATTGAAAGAATGCAGAAACAAGCTTTTTTTCAGATTAAAAAAGAACAAGATAAAGGGTTTAAGTTTGTTAGTATTGTGCCAATCCCTTATGTGGAATGGACGGATTATAGTGACGAAGTAAAAATTGAATTTCATCGTGAAATCATGCCTTACTTAATCAATCTTAAAAACAATTTTACGCAACATGCTTTGTCAGACATCGCAGAATTAAATAGCAAGTATGCCATTATTCTATACCGTTGGTTATCGATGAATTACAACCAGTACGAGCATTACAGCTTTAAAGGTGGTCGGAGACAAGACCAAATTGATAGTTATCGTAATCCTGAAATTAGTATCCGAGATTTACGAGAAATGACAGATACGATAGATGAGTATCTGGATTTTAGAAATTTTGAAAAAAGAATTTTAAAAAATGGTATTGAAGAAATTACAAATAATACAACTTTTAATGTGACGTACGAAAAAGTTAAAAAAGGGCGCAGCATTGATAGCATTGTCTTTCACATTACTAAAAAACAAGTTGCGGCTGATAGTAGTTATAAACAGGATGATCCCGTTTATATCGAGGGCAAGATTCGTCAAGAAGAAACAGAAGATATGTTGACTGTTAAGGCAATAAAAAGTCCCTATACAAAGTTACTTATGGAGCAGTTTTTATTGTCATATATTGATTTAACGGATACGACTATTTTGTCAGGGTTACAGAAAAATGTATATCCACTTTATGACGAATTAAAAGAATTACGTGGTTTAAAGGGCGTGAAAGAACACTTAGCCTATATCAGAGACAAACAAGATGACTATTCGAAAAAGAATATTGCTAAGTATCTTAAAAAATCGATTGAACAGTATCTACCAATCGTTAAAAGGCAGGATATAGATCATGAGTGACAATTTAAAAACGATTCGAGAACTTGCAGATGAGTTAGGAGTTAGCAAGAATAAAATTCATTATCAAGTTTCTAAAATATCAAGCGAATATGTAGTTAGAAATAATAGTATGAAGCTATTAACCGCTGAAGCGGTTAAACAAATAAAAGAAAATATAGGTATTGAATTAAACAGTAGTTTAAACAGTAAGTTAAATACCGTTAAACACCAAGAAAACACTAATATAAAAGGAAATACAAGTGTTGAAGGCGTTGAATTAAACAGCACTTTAAATAGCTATTTAAACAGTCTTAAACACCAAATTGAATATCTTGAATCTCAAAATACCAATAAAGATGAACAAATAAAAAGTTTAGTGGAAGCACAAAAACAAACGCAAAATTTGTTAGACCAGCAACAACAATTAGCCTTACAAGATAAAAAGTTGTTAGAAGAATACAAAGCAAAAAACGACAGATTAAAAGTTCTCAAAATGCCCTCACAGGAAACACAATTCAAACACTTAGACAATCAATATAAAGATGAAGTGAACGCTCTTAAAGAGAAGTTGGAAAATTTGCAGGAACAAATCAAAGATCAAAAAAGGATAGAAGAACAAGAAAAACCAAGAAAATGGTGGGGACTATGGCGAAAATAGATGATTCAGTTAAAAAGAAAGTTCCTGAATTGCGATTTGCGGGGTTTGCTGACGATTGGGAAGAGCGTAAGTTGGGTGAATTAGCTAGTTTTTCAAAAGGCAATGGATATACAAAAAATGATTTAGTCGAATTTGGAGATCCAATAATTTTATATGGTCGCTTATATACAAAATATGAAACAGTTATTGAGAAAGTAGATACATTTGTAAATAAGAAAGATAACTCAATAATTAGTGAAGGATCTGAAGTCATAGTACCTGCATCAGGAGAATCTTCAGAAGATATTTCTAGAGCTTCAGTTGTTGGTAAATCAGGTCTAATTTTAGGCGGAGATTTAAATATAATTAAACCAGTAAATTATATTGATTCTATTTTTTTAGCTTTAACTATTTCTAATGGATCTCAACGACAAGAAATGTCGAAGAGAGCTCAAGGAAAATCTGTAGTTCATCTGCATAACTCTGATCTAAAACAAGTAAATCTTTTATATCCAAAATTAGAAGAACAACAAAAAATTGGGACATTCTTCAAACAACTTGATTGCGCTATCGCTCTTCATCAACGTAAGTTAGATTTGTTGAAAGAACAGAAAAAAGGCTACTTGCAAAAAATGTTTCCAAAAGCTGGAGAAAAAATTCCTGAATTGCGATTTGCGGGGTTTGCTGACGATTGGGAACAGCGTAAGTTGGGGGAGATATTTAACTATGAGCAACCAACAAAATATATTGTTAAATCTACAGAGTATGATGACACTTTTAATACACCTGTTTTAACAGCAGGTAAGAGTTTCTTATTGGGCTATACAGATGAGATTACTGGGATTAAAAATGCTACCGTAGAGAATCCAGTTATTATATTTGATGATTTTACAACTGGTTCTCATTATGTAGATTTCCCTTTTAAGATTAAGAGTTCCGCAATGAAATTACTTAGTTTGAATGATAATTCTGACAATTTCTATTTTATGTTTAATACGTTGAAGAATATAAAATATGTACCTCAAAGTCATGAACGTCATTGGATTTCTAAATTTTCAGAATTTGAAATCTATAAACCTAGTCAGGAAGAACAGCAAAAAATTGGTTCATTTTTCAAACAACTCGACGACACTATCGCTCTTCATCAACGTAAGTTAGATTTGTTGAAAGAACAGAAAAAAGGCTTTTTACAAAAGATGTTTGTTTAGGGGCTATAATTATATAATGACCCCTAGAAAAGACTATTAAAACAGCCCTCGTTATCTACTAGTTGGATAATGGGGGCTGTTTTTTTGTTAAATGGTATAATGGATCATATATAGCAGGACTATTATTTCAAATCAAGCAAGGATTTGATCCCAAGAAAAAGAAAAATTTACCCAATCGACTTTACCTTGATGATTTAGAAGTTACAGCAAAAGACGTGTATATTAAACGGGATTTTGCTAATAAAACGGCTGAAACCCTTGATACAAGCGGACATCACGAAATCGGACGCCGACAAGAAAATAATAAAACAGCTGAAACCCTTGATACAAGCGGACATCACGAAATCGGACGCCGACAAGAAATGGCTGAAACCCTTGATACAAGCGGACATCACGAAATCGGACACAATCTATATAAGACTAACTTAGATACTAATAAAGATACTAATAAAGATACAAGCATGCTTGATTTTTCATCAATTAATTTCTCTCAAAATGTTCTACAAAAACAAAATCAAGACATTGTAGCTAATGCAAGCGAATTTCTAGTATCAAACGGAAATGCAGGTAAAATTCCTTTAGAAGCTGAAACAATAAAGTTAATCAGTTTATGGTCTGCAAATGATCCAAAGAAAATGGAAAAAATGATTGGGATTATTTTTAATGCTAAAAAAGCAAGTGAAACATTTATTACTCAACAAACAGGAAAACCAACAACTATCTTTTTAGATAACTATGAAGATTTGCAACATGACATCACAGTTTCATTGAGAAGAACATTTAACGCTATTAGAAATAAACAGGATAAAAAACAAAA
>NZ_JBXAYH010000010.1:0-19898 GCF_056782195.1 Dellaglioa sp. CoH-55-MRSF-8 | reverse complement strand
GAGTAGCGAAGAGGCTAAACGCGGCGGACTGTAAATCCGCTCCTTCGGGTTCGGTGGTTCGAATCCACTCTCTTCCATTTTTTATAGGGGTATAGTTTAAAGGTAGAACTACGGTCTCCAAAACCGTCAGTGTGGGTTCAATTCCTACTACCCCTGCCATTTTTTGTTTTGGCGATATTGGCGAAGTGGTTAACGCACCGGATTGTGGCTCCGGCACGCGTGGGTTCGATTCCCACATGTCGCCTTTTATAAGGTTATATCAAGTAATAATTAATATGGCGGTATAGCCAAGTGGTAAGGCAGAGGTCTGCAAAACCTTCATCACCGGTTCAAATCCGGTTACCGCCTTACACGAGTTATGCCGGTGTGGCGGAATTGGCAGACGCGCTGGACTCAAAATCCAGTTCCAGCAATGGAGTATCGGTTCGACCCCGATCACCGGTATTATTAAGTATTATAGAGAGTATTAGAAAACATGAAAGCCCATTGATTGGGCTTTTTTTGTACGCTAAATTATGAAGAATAATACGAAATTATAGAAAGTTGAGCTTTTGTTGAACTTTTTTGGCTCTTCGTCAACTGTTGTTGGTGGATAATAGTATGAAAATTCTAATCACTTAATAATTAGAGTTTTTTTGGTATAAATTTTTAAGTGTATAAAATATTCTGGTATTGAAATCATATAATAATTTTTTAACTGATATATATACGTCTAACTTTTTAATTACATTTCAAACATCTTGATAGTAAATCATAGTGTACAACAATATATAGATAGTATATATTGTTGTACACTATATATTGTTGTTTTTAAGAGGATAATCAAGTAACATATATTTATTGCTGTAAGAAAAGGAAGGTCACTTATGAAAAAAGTAGAGGTAAAGTTAGATATGCAAGTGCCTGACATATTTGAAAAGCGTGATGGTCGAAAAGTTGATTTTGCATTACGTAAAGTTTTAAGTAGTACTTTGCGTCGATTAAATAGTAAAAAAAATCAAGAAAGCTATCAGGAATTACTATTACATAAATTAAGTAATTATCAAAAAATTAATGCCCAAACGATGTATGGCTTAGTTATAGCTACATATCGTGAATTAGGCTACCGTGATGCATTGGATAGCTTTCAGGAATATAGAATAAATGATGAAAAATTGTGGAAAGAGCAAACTGATCCAGCTGGTCGTTTGGATAAATTATTAAATAAAGATGATACAATTGTTCATGAAAATGCTAATAAGGATAGCAATGTATTCAATACACAACGTGATTTGACGGCTGGGACAGTGGGTAAAACTTTGGGATTAAAATTAATGCCTGAATCACTAGCTAAAGCACATTTACGTGGTTCAATTCATTATCATGATTTAGATTACACACCCTGGAGTCCTATGACTAACTGCTGTCTGATTGATTTTAAAGAGATGTTAACAAATGGATTTAAAATAGGAAATGCTGAAGTTGAAAGTCCTCATTCAATTCAGACCGCAACTGCGCAAATGGCACAAATTATTGCTAATGTAGCCTCAAGTCAGTATGGTGGTTGTTCTGCAGATAGGGTGGATGAGTTACTAGCGCCATTTGCTGAATTAAATTATAAGAAGCATTTAATAGATGCAAAAGTATGGATTGGGAATCCAATAAAACAGATAGAATTTGCTAAACTTAAAACAAGCAAAGATATTTATGATGCCATGCAAGGATTAGAGTATGAAATCAATACTTTATTCTCTTCGCAAGGACAGACGCCGTTTACTACGTTAGGTTTTGGGTTGGGTGAAAGTTGGATTGAACGAGAAATTCAAATCTCAATTTTAAAAATTAGAATAAAAGGATTAGGTCGTGAGCATCGTACGGCAATATTTCCTAAATTAGTATTTACAATAAAAAAGGATTTAAACTTTAAACATGGGGACCCTAACTACGATATTAAGGCCTTAGCTGTTGATTGTGCTACGAAGAGAATGTACCCTGACATATTAATGTATGACAAGATAAAAGAGCTTACGGGCAGTTTCAAGGTACCTATGGGCTGTCGTAGCTTTCTGCAAGGATGGAAAGATAAAAATGGTAATGAAGTCAATTCTGGGCGTATGAATTTAGGCGTTGTTACAGTTAATTTACCACGAATTGCTTTGGAATCCGAAGGTAATATTGATTTATTTTGGGATATCTTTAAAGAGAGGATGCAGGTTTGTAAAGAGGCATTAGTCTTTAAAGTTAACCGTGTCAAGGAAGCTATCCCAGAGAATGCACCCATTCTATATCAACATGGTGCTTTTGGCGAAAGGTTAAAAGCAGACGGAGATGTTGATGATTTATTCAAGAATCGTCGCGCTACGGTCTCATTAGGTTATATTGGACTATATGAAGTTGGAACTGTTTTTTTTGGACCTAATTGGGAAAAAAATGAAAAGGCGCATAATTTTACGATTGACATCGTTAAACGCCTCAAGGAGTATTGTACAGATTGGTCAGATGAATACGATTATCATTTTAGTGTTTATTCAACTCCTAGTGAATCCTTAACAGATCGTTTCTGTGTATTAGACACTGAAAAATTTGGTGAAATTAAAGATGTTACAGAAAAGGAATATTATACAAATAGTTTTCATTATGACGTTAGGAAAAATCCAACTCCGTTTGAAAAATTGTCGTTTGAAATGGAATATCCTAAATATGCATCAGGTGGATTTATTCATTACTGTGAATACCCAAATTTACGTCAAAATCCTAAGGCTTTAGAAGCAGTCTGGGATTGGGCTTATGATAAAATCGGCTATTTAGGAACTAATACCCCTATTGATCATTGTTATAAATGTGGTTTTGATGGTGAATTTAACCCAACTGAACGAGGATTTGAATGCCCTAAATGTCAAAATCATGATCCAAAAACATGTGATGTTGTTAAAAGGACATGTGGATACTTAGGTAATCCACAGCAACGTCCGATGGTTCATGGACGTCATAAAGAAATTGCTTCTCGTGTTAAAAATATGACTTTAGGAATGGTTGATGATGGAACGACAAAAGAGAGTTAAAGCACCACGAAATCCGAAACCTAAAGAATGGATTGCCAGTGAGTTAAGCCAACAGTATATTGCATCTTATAAACCATTTAATTTTGTTGATGGTGAAGGGGTTCGTTGTAGTTTATACGTTAGTGGCTGTTTATTTGCTTGTCCGGGTTGTTATAATAAGGCAGCGCAAAATTTTAGATATGGGACACCATATACAAAAGAGCTTGAAGATCAAATAATAACTGATTTAAGCGAAGACTATTGCCAAGGATTAACTTTATTAGGCGGAGAGCCTTTTGTTAACACGCAGGTTTGTTTAAGCTTAGTGAATCGTATTCATGATACTTATGGATGGACGAAAGATATCTGGTCTTGGACTGGTTATACATGGGATGAATTAATGCTTGAATCTGATGATAAACTTGAATTACTTTCAAAGATTGATATTTTAGTCGACGGTCGATTCGAATTACCAAAAAAAGATTTAACTTTGCAATTTAGAGGTAGCTCAAATCAAAGAATTATTGATGTTCAAAAATCATTAATTGCGGGTGAAGTTATTCTCTGGGATAAATTGTTAAGATAAAAAACTTGTCACAATACCTTGTATGTAAGGTGTTGTGACAAGTTTTTTTAATAATCATTTGGATTCGCGATAAGTGGTGAATAGTCATTCATATCAGAATCTCTATAGTCCCACCATTCTTCAGAATATCCGATAAAACCAGCAGTTATCATAGCGTTATTTAGTATATCGTAATTTATTTGTTGTTGAGGTGTTCGTTTATAATTTCTTCCAGCTCGTTCTGAAAAGTCGTCAAATTCACTTTGCATGTTAAGCTCGTGGCCATCCATATCACAGATAGTTAAATCAAATGTCACGCCTTTTTGATGACTGAAATTAGGATTTGGCTTCGCTACAAAATTAGGATCGGGATAAACGTCAAATAATTTTTTTTGAGCAGAGACTGGTCTGTAGGCGTCCCAAATTTTTAAACGATAGCCTTGAGTTTTGAGTAATTGACTTGCGATACCAAGTTTCTTAGCTGTTCCTGTTCTAGCGATTGCTGTAGAAAAGTCATAAATAATTTGGTTAGTAAAGTTGTCTTTTGTAGCATAGCGTAAATCTACAATAATATTAGGATCAATATCTTTAATATTTGTAAAACCGAGTTCAATTTCTGATAACATGATAGACCCTCCTAGCGAAGAATTTCGCCCATTTCATCATTATAATAAGAAAGTTTAGGAAATATAATTTTAACTGTAGTACCTTCATTTTTTGGAGATTCAATTTCTAATTGGTGACCTAATTTTTGACTTAGTTGATTTGCTAAATAAAGGCCTAATCCGGTTGCATTTTGGTTGAATTGACGCCCGTTATTCCCGGTAAATCCTTTGTCAAAAACGCGAGCTAAATCTGCGTTCGGGATACCAATGCCATTATCTTTAATGGCTAATATCGTTTCTTTTTCAGTATCTTTAAGAGAAATAACGATTTCACCATTATTTGGTGTGTATTTTAATGAATTGGTAATCACTTGATTTAAGATAAAACGTAGCCATTTTGAATCAGTTAGAACGGAAATATCTGTACTGTTAAAAACGAAACGAATATGTTTTGAAAAAAATAAGTTCATATTATCCCGAATGACAAGATTAACTACTTTTTTTAGTGAATCATCTTGAATTAAATAATCATTTGAAAAGCTATCTAAACGAGAATAATAAATCACTTGTTCAACAAAATTTTCAATGTTTTTTAATTCAATTTCAGTTTGCATGACTTGTTTTTCAGATAGCTTGCCATCAGATGTTTCAATTAGTAACTGAATAGCAGCTAAGGGAACTTTAATATCATGAATCCAAGCATTTAAAAAATCCTCTTGTTCTTGTTGTTTAGACAAGATATTATTTATTTGTATTTGATGATTGTTTAATAGGGCATTAACATAACCCTGATATAAACGTTGTTCATTGGAATGTGCACCATTAATAGGAATCAATAAATCTGCTGTTGCTGGATCAATTGGTAATTTAAATTTTTGGTACCATTGATGATTAATCCAGTAACGTGTTACAACAAAAATACTTGATATAATAACTACCAGAATATCTATATATAATAATGTAGATAAAACAATGTTATGGAATGGATCAAACCACAATACAAGATTAATTAAGAGAATAACTAGAAGGAAAAAGATGATTGTTGTAATTCTATCTGAAATGTACTTAAAAAATGTCATTAGTGTCTCCTAAGGGATAAGATAACCTTGTCCTACCTTTGTCTCGATAAAATTGGGTAATCCAGCTTGTGCTATTTTTTTACGAACGCGATTAATATTAACGGTTAACGTATTGTCATCAACAAAATGTTCGTCTTCCCAGAGTTCTCGAAGTAATTTTTCACGGCTAACAATTTTCCCTGTCTGACGCATTAAATATTGCAGTAACTGGTACTCATTTTTTGATAAATCAATAATTTTATCGTTAAATTTTGCAGTTCCATTTTGTAAATTCAAAAAAAGGCCATTATGCTCGAGTGTTTCTGGTCCCATTTCTGCGTAATTGTAAGTGCGTCGTAATAATGCAGAAATTTTTGCAACTAAAACTTCCATTGAGTAAGGTTTATTTACGAAGTCATCGCCACCCATATTCATTGCCATAACCATATCCATATTGGTATTTCGGCTTGAGATAAATATAATTGGTACATTTGATATTTCACGGATTTTTTTACACCAGTAAAAGCCATCAAAATCGGGTAAATTAATGTCTAATAAAACTAAATGTGGTTTTTTTTCAATGAATTCAAGATCAATTTCACTAAAATTATTAATTAAAATAGGGTTGAATCGCCATTTTGCTAGACTATCTGCAGTAATGTTGGCAATTGTTTTATCATCTTCAACAATCATTATACTAAACATATTATCACCTCTTTAAAGTAAGAACTATTTACCCTACAATACCGGTTTTTAGCATTAAATTCAAATAGATAAAAAGCGTAAATAAATATTGGCGTAATTATCCTATATATAGGATAATACTTGGTAATAGGAGAAATGAAATTATGACATTTATTGAAGTAGATCACGTTAAAAAAATTTATGGAATGAAGTTTAATAGATCGACTGCAATTGATAATATTTCGTTTGTAATTGATTCAGGAGAATTTGTTGGTATTATGGGACCATCTGGTGCAGGAAAAACGACGTTATTAAATATGATGTCGACTATTGATAAGCCAACTTTTGGACATGTTAGAATAGATAACCAGGATATAACACAATATAATGAAAAAAAATTGTCTGAGTTTAGAAGACAACAGTTAGGGTTTATTTTTCAAGATTTTAATTTACTTAATTCGTTGACTATCAAGGAAAATATAATTTTGCCCTTAGCATTGGATAAAGTAAATGTAGAAATAATTGAGGCAAAACTTGCTAATATTGCTAATATTTTAAATTTAAATAATATTTTAAAACATTTTCCAAATGAAATTTCAATTGGTCAACAGCAGAGGGTTGCAGTTGCACGAGCTATTATAACGGCACCCAAAATGTTATTCGCAGATGAACCGACAGGAAGTCTAGATTCAAAAGCAGCTACGGAACTATTGAAGTATTTAACAGACGTGAATGAAAAGCAAAAGATGACGCTCATGATGGTAACTCATGATGCATTTACAGCTAGTTATTGTAAAAGAATTATTTTTATTAAAGATGGGAATATCTTTGCCGAAATTAGGCGAGATGGCTCTAGAAAAGAATTTTTCCAAAAAATAATTGATATGCAAGCAGCTATTGGTGGGGGAAAGCAATGAAACCACTAGTGAATATTGTTTTTAAAAGTATTTGGCGCAGTTTATGGGATTATTTAATTTACATTATTGCTAGTGCGATAGCAGTTACAGTTTATTTTTCATTTTTGTCAATGTCAATTAACAAAGAGTTAACACAAAATGCGCGCGTAGAGTTACCAATTTCTGTTACTTTACGTATTAGTAGTTTTTTAATTTTGATTTTTATTGCTTGTTTCATGATGTACACTAATCTTTTTGTGGCGAAACGGCGAGAAAAAGAAATTGCTGTTTACCATCTTCTTGGAGTGAAAAAAAAAGAAATTGCGACAATGCTATTTATTGAAAATTTAATTCTAGGTAATATAGCATTACTGATTGGTTTAGTGGTTGGTGCGATCTTTTCTAAATTATTTGCTATGATTTTGTTGAGGGCTATGTTTATTGTGGCAGATACCAATATTATTATATCTTGGCATAGTTTAATTAGTACAATAGTTATCTTTAACGTTATCTTTTTAATGATGTCAACTGTTAATGCAAGTGTTATTTATCGTAAACAATTAGTTTCATTGTTTAAAAATAGTGATAATGCCAGTGTCGAAAAATTTGGACCATTTAAACGATTTATGGCTATCATTAGTATCTTTTTTATTATTGTACCTTTATTTATGGCAGTAAATTTTGAAAATTTGGGACCTATTTTTAATGTTTGGTTACGTAAAAATGATTATTTTTTAGCAGTATTGATTATTGCAATTATGATTATCTTAGGGACTCTTTTGATTTTTAATTATTTGGTGCCGATAATGATAAGTATGATACAAAAATGGCGACATTTTATGTATCGGGGTGGTAGGCTACTTGCTTTTTCTAATTTAAAAGTCAGTTTAAGACAAAATAAGGTCATCTTAAGTTTAATGACTTTATTAATAATGTTCTCTTTATCTGTATTTATTGGAGTGGCTACGTTGTATTCATATTCCCAAAAAACAATTGATCAAGTGGCACCAGCTCATTTTATTACGGACGATTATCATTTAAAAACTGTAAAAAAAGTATTAAAACAAAACAATTTAATAGTGAAACAGCAAGTAAGTGGACATCTTAAAATTGTACCGATGAAAACAAGTGTTCAATTAAAAGCAAATAATCAAAGTGAAGCTAAAATTGTGCCAATTACAATAATGTCAGAAACAGATTATAATCATGCGCGTAAAATTCAAGATGATTTAGAACCGATTAAGATTAAATCGAATGAGACAGTTATGATTTTACACAAGTTAGCAAGATATCAAATTAATGATGATAACCAGCTCATTCAATTTAAGCAAAAATCAATGAACAAATTAAAGATAAAAACATACTTAAGTACGTTTCCGTATGGTGAAATACATTACATTCAAAATTTGTTAATTGTTAAAGATAGTGTCTACAAACGTGTTGATAGCAACACAAAATATGGACTTACAGCTATTAATATTAAAAATTATCAGGAATTTGCACAATCTAAAAATGATTTCGGACATAAATTAGATAATCAATCTAAAGAACAGACCTATTTGCAGCAGACAGGGACAACATTATCGAATGTCCGTTATAAATTTTCTAATCAAATTAAGTCAAACTACCATTATCGAAATTTGGGTGTGAGAAATCAAGTTGAAAAAAATGTTAACGAATTAGATGGGTTTTATATTTATATAGCATGTTTTATTAGTATTATTTTAGTATTAGCAACTTGTAGTATTTTAATGTTACAACAAATGATAGATCTTAGACAAAATCAAAAAACTTATTCACTAATGCAAAGTCTAGGTGTGACCAAAAAAGAGATTAAGCGAATTATTTATCAGCAAACAGCCAGTTTATTTTTAATTCCGGTTATTTTAGGATCGATAGAAGCAATATTTACTTTTAATATTTATGTCGCATTATTTGATCAACCTAACCTAAATGTTCTCATTTTCTTCTGGGGGACCTTCTATGTGATGTATTTAGGCTTATTTTTAATTACCGTGAGAGTGTTGAATCGGATAATAAATAACAGAGTTTAAGAACGGTTAAATGATTAATAGCCTAAAAGTTAGAAAACTTTTTAGGCTATTTTTTGGTTGGAAATTAAACATTTTTGGGGAATAACTATTGTAAAAAAATAGCTAATTAATGACTTGTTTGAGTCATTAATTAGCTATTAATATCGTTTGTGGAATACGGATTGTTTTTAACTAATTGGATTAATCTTTTATATTAATTAATTCATTAACAGAATACACTGCGTCTATGGGAGTAATTTGAAACTCACTTTCATAGTACTTTAACTGTTTATAATTTGACGTTTTACGCCAATTAATAAAATCAGATTGTTGCTTCCAAATTGTTAAAAAAACATAATTATAACCTTTAGATAAAGACTGTAATGTGTAAAAAGAAATGATACCAGTTGGTTTTGTTTGTTCATTAATAAAAGTTTGTACTTGAGCTAAGTAAACTTTACTTTCTTCATCGCTCAAAGTAATATATTTAAAATGATAAAAACCTTGCCATGAATCCATTCCTACATGATATCGAACACGGAAGTCTAATCCAGAGTAGAAAATAGAATTATCATCTGATGTGTCTAATAAGTAAGAATTATTGTACTTATTAATTGGATTAAGTAGAATAAATGATCGGGATGGATTATTTCGAATTATAGACTTTAAAAAATATTCAGCGCCTAATGCTGTGTTTATATGATTTAACAAAGATACATCTCCCATTTACTTTAATTCATTATTAAGTATAGCCCAAAAAAAGGTATAATAGAGTCAAAAGTAACAGGAAGGACAATTAAAAATGAAGTTGACAATTTTAGGATTCTATGGGGGTTATCCTGCCCATACAGTTGGAACTAGTTCATATTTAATTCAGAGTAATGGTTTTAATTTATTGTTGGACTGTGGAAGTGGAGCAATGCTTAGTCTAGAACCTAAACTAGATTCCTTGAAGTTAGATGCAGTTGTTTTATCACATTATCATCAGGATCATATCGCAGATGTCGGCGTTTTACAGTATAGCTGGCAGATTAACGGTGAACAAGTGAAGCAACCACTTCCTATTTATGGGCCATCTATTGATCAAGAAGCATTAGCAAAATTAACTTGGGCAAATGCGACAATTGGAATAGGATATAAGAATAAAGAAGTTATAGACATTGGGCCTTTTACTTTTGAATTTTTAGAAACAATTCACCCAGTGCCTACATATGCTATGAGAATAACGGAACGGGCAACTGGGAAGGTCTTTGTTTTTACAGCTGATACGGCGTATGACGAAAAATTAAATGAAATTAGTCAAAATGCAGATATATTAATGACCGATACAAACTTTTTTGATGATAAAATTGGCAAAAAATGGCATATGACATCTACCGAGTCTGGAAAGTTTGCTCGTTTAAATAATGCTAAAAGATTAATTTTAACGCATTTACCAGCAAATGGTTCCCACGAATTATTAAAAGAACAAGCTGAATTATCAGCTGGCAATAATATCGATATAATACTCGCAAAAAAATATTTAGAACTAATTTTGTAATCGGATACATATTGTTAAATTTTTTTAACAATATGTATCTTTTTTTTGAAAAATAAAATAATGATAAGATTGTTGCAAATAAACGATTAAGTGCGTGTTACGTACTTTTAGTAAGTATATATCGAGTGTAAAGTATATTAAATAATTGAGATAGCAAATTATTTTTCATTCAATAAATAATAATAACTATAAAATATATGTAATATCATACTCGAAATATAAAAAACAATATCAAAAATGATGTCATTTAATCATTTAATAATGAACACAAATGAATTAAATGTATTATTAGTAAAAATATTAATTAGTAAATTTTTTTAATAAAATGGTAGTAATTTGTTTGATAATAAGTTACAATTGTTTTATAGGAATTGATAAATTTTTTATTAAAAGGAGAGAGCGCATATGGTAACTTTATATACTTCACCAAGTTGTACATCTTGTCGAAAAGCACGTGCATGGCTTAAGGAAAATAATATTCCATTCCAAGAACGTAATATTTTTTCTGAGCCTCTCAACATTGATGAAATTAAAACAATTTTGCAAATGACTGAAAATGGAACAGAAGAAGTTATTTCTAAACGCTCAAAAGTTTATCAGGAACTAGATATGGACTTAGACGATTTACCACTTCAAGAATTATTCTCATTAATTCAAGATAATCCTGGTTTATTACGTCGTCCTATTATTCTAGATGAAAAACGATTACAGGTTGGATATAACGAAGACGAAATTCGTCGCTTCTTACCAAGGGATGTACGTGCTTTAGAATTACAAAAGGCACAATTACTTGCTGGATTTTAATTAATTTAAAATTAAATAATATTGAAACATTAGTTTTTAATAAGGTAACATGGTAAAATTCAGGAAGACGCATTCCTGAATTTTTTTTATTTAGTTTAAACTACTTTACAAATAGTAAATTTTAGATAGAATTAAGGTCAAGTTATCAGAAAGATGGGTGATTAGTAATGAAAATGGAAAAAATAAATGAAAATACAATTCGTGTTTTAGTTGAAGATGAAGATTTATCTAAAAGAGGTATTACTGTTTTAGATTTATTAGGTAATAGAACTCAAATTGAAGATTTCTTTTATAGTATTTTACGCGAAGTAGACACGGAACATGAATTTGAAAATAATGAAGCAGTTACCTTCCAGGTATTACCTAATCGAGATGGCTTGGAGTTATTTATCAGTCGTGGAAAGCCAGACGAGACGCAAAATCCGAAAGAAATAAACATTTCTGATTTATCTGAGAATGATGATCTAGGAAGCTTTATAAAAGATAGATTAGCTGAGCTTGAAGACAGTGACAATGACTCACAAGATACTGTTGGATCGGGTTATAAAAAATCTGCTCAAACAAGAATGTTTGAATTTGGGGACTTCGAAGATTTTATTCAATTAGCTAAAATTTTTAGACCAACAAATACACAAAGCAATTTATTTAAAGTCCAAAATAAATATTTTTTAGAACTAATTTTTGATAAAGATAATACAACAAAAGAAACAATCGAAAATGATATAGCTGTCGCATTAGAGTATGCACAGGTTGTCTCATCGACAGGACCATTTATGGAAGAACGTGGTAAAAAGATTATGTCATCTGACGCACTCTCTGAGGCAAGAAGATACTTTAAATAAACAAACTAATCGAAAAAGGTTAGTTTGTTTTTTTGCGTATTTAAATTGTAACAAGGGGTAATTTGAATGATATTTGCAAAACAAGAACACGTAGATGAGTTGGTATGCGCAATAAATTTTAAGCAAAACAATAAATATTTTTGTCCTGGTTGCGGAGAGCGTGTTGTCTTTAAAGAAGGCCCGCAAAAACAAGCTCATTTTGCTCATTTTAAAAAGTCATGTCATTTTTTTTCAGAAGGTGAAACGAAAATACATGTCACAGGGAAAAATTTAATTAAAATGTGGGCAGAAAAAAGACATAAAAGAGCAGATATTGAGCAATATTTGCCTAAACTAAAGCAACGACCGGATGTTTTAATAAATTTAAAAAATAGCCAGTTAGTCGTAGAGTACCAATGCAGTCCGTTGACGCTAAAAGATTTTAACAAAAGGACTGACGGTTATAAACAAAATGGGTATCGTATTTTTTGGATTCTAGGGATGAAACATCGTTTAAATAAAAAATTAACACAACAACAAGCAATGTTTATAAATTTCCATAAAAATATTGGTTATTTCTTAGTATTTATCGATACTGAGCGACAGTGTTTAATTTTAAATTATGAATTATGGTTTGAAAATTTATATGGTATTCGTTACTGCACAAAAGTATTTAATGATGTAACAGACTTAATGGTATTTATCAAAAATAATTGTAGGAATAAAACTTTGAATTTGTCACCAGCAGACTTGTTCCGTCAATTGACTAAGTTAGAGAAAAATTGTTATTATTTGAATCATTATTTAAAGCAACAGATTGATTTTTGCTACATGCAGCGATATTATTTTATGGGATTTCCGATATATTGCTTGAGTCAGACGCGTCTTCCGCCAATCTATCGACATGATGACTTTTTTTGGAGAATTCGAGTTATTTTAGATTTGCAAAAATATACCACTGATGTTATTTCGAAAAAAGAGCTTGAGTTATTATTTAACCTGCAACAAAAAATCACAAAAACTCTTTTTGAAATGCCACTTGTTGGTCATCTAGCAATTAAACAAGTTAATAATGCATATATTAAGGGTTTAATTAAAAATCATATTTTAATACCAATTAAAGAATCCGAAAATTATCGAATTGACAATCAGATTGTATGGTCCAGTGATATATCGCTAAAAATGGAAAATTTACAGTTGAGGCATACATTTATTTCAAATTTTGATTAAAAATATGTTATCTTATAGGAGTAAATAAACGATATTCGGAGGCTTTTTATGACAGTAGCTAAGCAATTACCAAAGCGTGAAGAGGTACCAGAAAATTTAACGTGGGATGTAGAAAAAATATATGGTTCAGATTCATTATTTGAAGAGGATTACAAAAAAATTGAAGAATCTGTAGTAACTATCGCTAACTTTAAAGGTACATTGAGTCAAGATAGTACAACAATGTTACGTGGATTAGAAGCTATTTTGGCGCTTGAACGGATGCTCGAAAAAGTATACGTGTATGCGAATTTAAAAAATGATCAAGATACAGAAAATTCAACATATCAAGCTTTAAATTCAAGGGCTGGCGCCTTGGCAGCTAAGGTATCGGCTGCTATTTCTTGGTTTGAACCTGAAATTATTGCGATACCAGAGGATACTTTAAAGCAATTTATGTCTGATAATCCTGATTTAAAAGGCTATCGTCATTTTTTTGATAGTTTATTATTGGAGAAGGATCATGTCCTTTCGCATGCTGAAGAAACGCTCTTAGCTGGAGCAGGGGATATATTTAGCGCCTCTTCTAAAACGTTTGAAATACTGAACAATGCTGATTTGAAATTTCCAGTTGTTCAAGACGAACAAGGTAATGATGTTCAATTATCACAAGGTATTTATGGGGTCCTTCTAGAATCAACTTCTAGAAGTGTTAGAGAACAGGCCTTTAAAAAATTATATGAAGTCTATGGTCAATTTCAAAACACACTAGCTTCAACACTTTCAAGCCATGTTAAAGTTCATAACTATAGTGCACAAGTTCGACATTATAAAAGTGCCAGAGATGCGTCATTATCAAATAATCAGATACCTGAAGTTGTCTACAATACACTAATTGAGCAGGTTAATAAGAATTTACCGTTGTTACACCGTTATGTTGCATTACGTAAGAAAATTTTAAAAGTTGAAAAATTACATTCATACGATTTATATACACCAATAACAGGCGAACCCGCACTAAGTTACACGTATGATGAAGCGAAAAGTGAGGCATTAAAAGCCTTAGATAAAATGGGACCTGATTATCTAAGTCATGTTCAAGAGGCATTTGATAACCGTTGGATTGATGTTGTTGAAAATCAAGGTAAAAGAAGTGGTGCCTATTCATCAGGTATGTATGATACAGCACCATATATGTTATTAAACTGGCAAAATAATGTAAATAATCTTTATACATTGGTACATGAAATGGGACATAGTATTCATAGTTACTATACGCATCATAATCAGCCTTATTTGTATGGTGATTATCCAATTTTTTTAGCAGAAATTGCGTCAACAACTAATGAAAATACGTTAACACATTATTTATTAAAGACTCAAACAGATCCTAAGGTTAGGGCATTTTTACTTAATTATTATTTAGACGGGTTTAAAGGAACTATCTTCCGTCAAACACAATTTGCAGAATTTGAACATTGGATTCATGAGGAAGACGCGGTTGGAAACCCACTAACGGCTGATAAACTGTCTAAATACTATGCTGATTTAAATCAAAAATATTATGGAGAGAGTTTAGAACGTGATCCAGAAATTGCAATGGAATGGTCAAGAATTCCGCATTTTTATTATAATTATTATGTCTATCAATATGCAACAGGGTTTGCTGCTGCAACCACTTTATCTGAGGGAATCACTAGTGGAAAACCTGATGCATTAGAAAACTATTTGAATTATTTGAAAGCTGGGAGTTCAGATTTTCCAGTTGATGTCATGAAAAAAGCAGGTGTAGATATGACTAAGTCAGCATATCTAGTTAACGCATTTGCTGTATTTGAAGCAAGATTGAATGAATTAGAGGCATTATTACCTCAAATCTTAGAGAAATAAAAAATACGTAACTTAGTTAAAAAACTAAGCTACGTATTTTTATTTTATAAAACGTATAGTTGGTTTTGAGGGTTAATTGCTTGATGTAAGTCATTTTGAATATTAAAATCACCAGCACAAACTTTCGAAATATCTACTAAATCAGCATCTGGGAAGGATACACCACAGTCTAGACCATCAATATTATTAATGACGATTGTGGGATGCATTGTAACGTTCATATCATTGGCAATTTTTTGATCATTTTTAAATGATTTTTTTGCTAACACTGAATGTCTATCTTCATTAAACATTTCCCAGTTTAAGTTAACTTCTTTAGCAACTCGTTGAATGAGCTCTTCTGAGTAACAAGTGCTATCTTGAACTAAAGCCGCTTGAATTGCCATTAAGAAATCACGTCCACGTTTTTTTCCTTGAAAAAGAGCTGCTTTATAATCTAAAGCGGCTTGGTAAATTGACCCAGATAACACATTTCGAAGCGCTAAGTTACGTGTATCAAGATTTTTTTCAATCATGACATTGTGCACTGTTTGGATGTTTAACATGGGTACAAATTGGAATGAGATTTTTTGGGGAGATAGACGAATAAAGTCTAAAACCTTTTGTTCAGATTTGAAGCATTTTGTACCTAATGGGTTGACAAATAAATAAATTTCTAGCAAGAGTACTCCTCCAATTATAGTGATTAGATTTAAAATCGTGTGGGGTTTGATTTCATTTCTGTTTTAATAACTATTACCACTTTACCAAATTTTTTTTTTTTTTCAATTATTAACACTTAATTAATAACAGATATTATTAAAATTACTTGTTTTTTGAAAGATTTGGTAACATTGTGAGGTTAATTCGGAACTGAATCACTAATTTATGCTAAAATGAGATGAGTAAATTGAATAATAGAATAGAGTGATAAAATGGTAGAAGATTGGAAATATTTCTTTAGACCCTATGAACAGGCCGTTTCAGAAATGAAAATAAAAATGCGTGGTTTAAGAAAACAGTTCACGGGTATTGGTCAACATTCGCCAATTGAATTTGTGACAAGTCGGGTTAAATCAGTTGATAGTATTTTAGAGAAAATTGAACGACGTCAAATTTCTGAAGAACGTTTAGAAACTGACATGCAAGATATTGCGGGTATTCGCATTATGTGCCAATTTGTTGATGATATTTATCAGGTTGTTGACTTATTACGTTCTCGAAATGATATGACCGTTGTAGAAGAACGTGACTACATTACTAATAAAAAAGCGAGCGGTTATCGCTCATATCATATTGTACTTAAGTACCCGGTTCAAATGATAAATGGAGAAAAAAATGTACTTGTTGAAATTCAAATTCGCACGTTAGCTATGAATTTTTGGGCAACGATTGAGCACTCTTTAAATTATAAATATCAAGGAGAATTTCCTAGCCAATTAAATGCACGGCTCGAACGGGCAGCAGAGGCTGCGTTTAAATTAGACACTGAAATGTCCGAAATTAGAGAAGAGATTCAAGAAGCGCAGCATTTATTTTATGGTAAGGGTTTAAACAAAAAATAAACATTAGGTATCATGGGCGTCAGGAAAAGAGGGTTACGAATGAAAGTTGCTATTTTCGAAAATGATGGGGAAAAATCGCAAAAAGTTGGTAAAGAACTGTATCAAAAACTAACGGATGCACATATCGTAATTGATAATAGTCATCCTGAAATTGTGATTACGGTTGGTGGGGATGGAACTTTGCTTTCTGCTTTCAAACATTACCAAGATAACCTTGAAAACATTAGATTTGTTGGCGTACATACAGGGCATTTAGGTTTTTATACGGATTGGCGAGATGATGAAATTTCAGATTTAGTTACTAGTCTCCAATCAGATAATAAACAATCAATTAATTATCCATTATTAGATGTTAAAGTTGATTATTTTGATGCAGAATCAGAAAGATTTCTTGCATTAAATGAATCAACCTTAAAAAGGATTAACAATACAATGGTAACGGATGTTTATATTGGTGATCAGTTATTTGAAAAGTTTCGTGGAGATGGTTTGTGCATTTCTACGCCTACTGGATCTACTGCCTATAATAAATCGGTTGGTGGAGCGGTTATTCATCCCGAACTCGAGTCAATACAAATGGCAGAAATTGCGTCTATTAACAATCGTGTGTTTAGGACGCTAAGCTCACCAGTTATTGTGGCTTCAAATGATTGGATTACACTGAAACCAACACAAAGCAGTGACTTTGTTTTTAGTATAGACCAAGAAATCTATCATAATCGGCAAATTAAGGCAATTAAATATAAAATAGCGAAGGAACACATTTGTTTTGCCAAATATCGACATAATAATTTCTGGAAACGTGTAAATGAGGCGTTTATTGGTAGTGATTATGCAGATTGATTGGCAGTATACAGGGACGTCTCCTCAAAAAGTGAAGACTTTTCTGAAAAATGAAGGTGTATCTAGGCGATTACTTGCAACGCTTAAGTATTGTGGTGGTAAGCTATTAGTCAACGATAACGAGCAGTGGGCAATTGACTTCATTCAAACAAATGATAAAGTGAGTATTGTTCTACCAGCTGAGAAAAATAAAAATGAATTAAAAAAATCGTTTGTACCAATTGATATCGTTTTTGAAGATCGCGATTTTTTAATTATTAATAAACCAGCACATGTTGCCTCAATTCCTTCATATTTACATCCGGAGGATACCTTGATTAATCGTGTCGCAGGCTATTATCAAAATCGACATTTAAATGATTTTATTCCACATATTGCGACGCGACTTGATCGTGATACGAGTGGGTTAGTATTGTTTGCTAAACATCGATTTGCTCACGCTTTATTGGATCAACAGTTACAAAATCATCTAATTAAAAAGTACTATACAGCATTTGTCGAAGGACAGATTGAAACTCCGCATGGGACAATTGATGAGCCAATTATGCGTGATCCAGAATCATTCATTAAGAGGCAGGTTGGCCATGGGGAAGGTAGTCAAGTAGCTTTAACTGAGTATTGGTTAGAGAAATCTGTAAAAGGTATTAGTCAATATAAAATCCAATTACATACGGGGAGAACACATCAAATTCGTGTTCATTTTGCATCCACAGGGCATCCCTTAGTTGGTGATACATTGTATGGTGGGCATATAATTATGCCAATGCAACGCCAAGCGCTACACTGTAGTGAAATTGAGTTTTATCAACCATTTACACATGAACAGATAAATGTTCAGAGTCACCTTGCATCGGATATGCAAAAATTTATAAATAAAAAATAAACGAGGTATTCATCATGGTGGATACAGAAAAATATAACCAAATAAAAACTGAAGAAATTATTGATTCGCTTGAAAAGAATCAACAATATAATTTTCACAATGAATTTACAGATTTGCATGTTTATGAGCAAGCTGAGATTTTTTCAGTGCTTAATAAAGAGCAACGCCAAAAGGTGTATCAGTACCTGACGCCTAAGGAATTGAGTGACACATTTGATGCCGCTGAAGATGATCCGGAAGATGTTGTTAAATATTTTGATGAAATGTCTCTAAAGTATGTGGCTGAGTTATTAGATAATATGTACACTGATAATGAGGTTGACCTGTTGGGACAACTGGATCAGCATAAATTAGCGAGATATTTAGGTCTGATGGATAAAGATAAGGCCTATGAAATAAAAAGTCTGCTGCATTATGAAGATAAGACAGCTGGTGCTATTATGTCAACTGATTTTGCCTCAATAACCTCAGATCAAACAGTGAGTTCTGCAATGCGTACTTTAAGAGAAGAAGCAAGTGATGCGGAAACAATTTACTATGATTATGTTATTAATAATGATCAGCGTTTGATGGGGATTGTAACATTACGTAATTTATTAATGAGTAATGAGAAGGCGTTAATTGGAGATATCATGACGACACCAGTTATGTCTGTTAAAGCTGATGACGATCAAGCAGACGTTGCCAAGATGATTCGGGATTATAACTTTTTAGCAATGCCAGTTACAAATTATGATGAACAATTAATTGGTGTGATTACTGTTGATGATATTATTGATGTTATTGATGAAGAATCGGCTGAGGATTACTCTGGTTTGGCCGGTGTCGATACTGAAGATCAAACAGAAAATCCATTTAAAGCAGCATCAAAACGTTTGCCATGGTTGATAACGTTATTATTTTTAGGTATGTCAACGGCAAGTTTAGTTAGTCATTTTGAAGGGTTACTGAGTGAAGCAAGTATTTTAGCTGTCTTCATTTCATTGATTACAGGAACGGCCGGTAATGCCGGAACACAAAGTTTAGCTGTTGCTGTTCGACGCCTAGCTGTAAAAGATGACAATGAACAAAGTGTGCTTAGACTAATTATAAGTGAAGTTTTCACTGGATTAGTAATTGGGGTTGTAACGGGTATTTCCGTCACTTTAATTGTCGGACTCTGGAAGGGTAACTTTGTTCTCGGGATGGTGATAGGACTTGCAATGATGTGCGCTATTACGGTGGCAAATTTAGCGGGTAGTTTTATACCAATTTTAATGGATAAAATTGGTGTTGATCCAGCAGTTGCATCAGGGCCATTTATTTCGACATTGAGTGATTTAACTTCTGTGTTAATTTATTTTAGTATTGCACAAGTATTCTTAAAATTTTTTATTGCGACTTAAAGAAAAACTTAAAAAGGTTCCAACAACTTCAGATTGAGTGATGTAATAATCCCTTTATGGTTGTCAGATGAAATAATATAATTTCATCCGATAATCATGGAGGGATTTTTGTATGTCC